>CAJTSU010000085.1 GCA_910579055.1 uncultured Mailhella sp.
TCGCGCCTCCGGCGGTCATGGATAGTTTCAACACTATTCCGGAACAGGGGGTCCCTCTCACAGCACACTTTCAACTTCCACAACGAGTTCCGCCGTGCGCCCCAAATTATCCACCACGCGCAAAACATGTCTGCCCGGCGCGGGGCTCCATGCCAGTTCGCCGTCCGCTTTCCCCGCGCCCACAAATTCCCTGCCGTCGAACCAGAACAGTTTTTCCGCGTCTTCCTCGCTTTGCGCGATCAGCGGAATGTTGAAGTCCTCCTTCAGCCTGCGCGCATAGGTGACTCCGGCGCGGGGCGAAACAATGGCCGGAGCGCGCCCCGGAGCGCCCCCTTCTCCGCATTCGGGCGCGAACGGCGGCGGCGCGGCCTTGCGCACGCCCGCCCGCCGGAACAGTTCGCGCATGTCGGCGGGCCAGAATTCCCATACCCGCCGTTCCGTCACGCCGGGGATCTCCCGGCATTGGCGCAGCCCGCTCCGCGTATCCACCAGAATCTCACGCAGAATGCCGGAATCCCTGATCGGCGATACCCCGGGAATGAACCACGCCGATGCGCGCGGGCGTTCTCCGCACAAGGCAAGGCGCACGTCTCCGGTAGGAGCGCACACCTCCACCCGGCGCACATTCAGGCCGTTTTTCTCCGCGTAGGCAGGAGAAAGGGCAATGTCCCGCAGACGTTCCCGCCGGGCCAGCCCACGCGCGATATCAAAAAAAACCGGCGCAGCGGCGTGCAGGCCGGAAAAGCCGGGGTTGGAGGAATTATCAAAGTTGCCCACCCAGACAACCAGCGCATAAGGCCCGAATACGCCCGCCGTCCAGGCGTCGCGCAGGCCGCTGGATGTGCCGGTCTTCCACGCGCAGGGGATATCCCCAAACCCCGCTCCGCCCAAGCCGGAAAGCCAGGGCTGGCGCAGCATGGCCAGTGTCACCCAGGCCGCCTCCGGGGAAAGCAGTTGCCCGCCCGCTTCAGCAGTTCCCGCAGCGTCGGGGGCGGACGGCAGCAGGGAAGGCTCCCGCCAGTACCCGAGATTGGGCAGCATGGCGTACAGTCCGGCCAGTTCACGCATGCTTGTTTCCGCCCCGCCGAGCACCAGGGCCAACCCGTAATGCTCCGCGCCGTGGTCAAAACGCACTCCGGCGTTTTGCAAAAAACCATACAGCCCCGGAGCGCGCAGGCGTTCCGCCAGCCAGATGGCCGGAATGTTGCGGCTGGCCCGCAACGCCTCATCCGCGCGCAGCGGCCCCCGGAACGCGCCGTCCGCGTTCTCCGGTTCGTAGCCGCGAAAGACCTTGGGGGTATCCGCCAGGATGGTCGCGGGATGGATGATCCCCTGCTCCAGGGCCAGCGCATAAATAAAGGGCTTCAGCGTGGACCCCGGAGACCTTCGGGCCGACGTGCCGTCTACCTGCCCGGAAATGGCGGCATGATAAAAATCCGCCGATCCGGCCAGCGCCCGGATCTCCGCCGTGCGCCAATCCACCAGCAGCGCGGCGGCGTTGCGCATACCCCAATGCGAGCCGCGTTCCACGGCCCGGCGCAACGCGTCTTCCACCATGTGCTGAACCTGTAAATCAATGGTGGTGGCGATCACGCCTTCCCGCCTGCCGCCAGGCTCCGCACTCCTCCCTCCTCCACTGTTTTTTTGTGTCGGCGCGGTCTTGCGATGTTCACGGAACGCGATGAGCAAAGAATCCACGGCATGCGGCGCCTCGGAAGGCAAATCACGCGGGCTGTGCACCCGCAAGGGAGCTCCGGCAAAAAGGCGGTCGGACGTGCCGGGATGAGCCTCCTTCCATAGCGCGTGCAGACGCAGGCGGGCGGCGGCCAGTTCCCCTTCCCGCCCGGAAAGAGGATTACGCGCGGCGGGATGCTGCGGCACGAGCGCCAGCGCCATGACTTCCGGCAGGCTGAGGGCCGCTGTCTCCTTGGAAAAATAAATCCGGGCCGCCGCGCCCGCGCCCTCGATATTGCCGCCGTAGGGGGCGAGATTGAGGTAGGCTTCCAGAATCTCCCGCTTGGAGTAATGCCGTTCCAGCACCAGCGCCCGCCAGATCTGGCGCAGTTTTCCCGGCACATGGGAACTGTCGATGCCTCCGGCAATGCGGGCCACCTGCATGGTCAGGGTGGAAGCCCCCATGCGGCGTCCGCCGAACAGTGTGCTCCATGCGGCCCGGGCCAGAGCGGGGACATTGACGCCGGGATGCGACCAGAACGCCCGATCCTCATACAGCAGCGTAGCCTCGCGCAATTCGGCGGGCATGGCATCCAGCGGCGTGAAAATCCGGTATTTTTCGTCTTTTGTCAGGCACACGCGCAACACGCGGCCTTGCCGGTCGGTAAACACGCGGGAGAAGTCCGCCCCACCGTACAAATCGGGCCGGGGCGACCAGAACAGCGCGAGAAAAAACGCCGAAAGCAGAAACAAAACCGGCGCGGCAGCCGCCGCAATACAACGCATGCGGCCGCCGCGCCGGAACAGTTTTTTCATGGACGGCTATTCCACCACCATGCGTCCCGCCGCGCCGGTCGCGTTCAGGCGGGGGTCATACATGGCTTCAGCGCGCAAGGGCGGCAGAATGAATTCCCCTCTGGTCACGGCGCGCGCACGGTAGGCGAAGACCCCATCCCCGGTTCCGACGGAGGTGAAAACCAGCATCCGATCCTCGCGCCGTTCGGCGTAGTCCGGATTCAGCATCACGGCGTCCATGGCACCGGGAATGGATTCCAGCCCCGCATCCAGCGCGCTTCCGCCCTCGGTCACGATCATTTCCAGACCTCCCGGCAGTAAATCGCTGACAGCCACATTATCCACGGAATGTTCGTAGGCGCGTGCATGGAGAATAACGATCAGTTCCTCGCCCTGCTTCACCGCACGCAGAAAACGCCCTGTTCCATCCATGATGACGCCGCCGTTTTCGTCACGGATCTCACGGAAGACCTCCATGCCCCTGAACTGGGGGGCGGAGGGCAGCACGGCGTCAAAGCCCACGCTCAAGGCCTCCCAGAACAGGGGAAGCTCAGAACTCATGCGCAGGGACGCCACATCGGCAGGGGAAGGCGACCGCGCGGCTTCTCCCTGTTCCAGGGCGAGCCGCATCATGCCGTCCGCCATCGTACCCCGGGCCAACACCGTGCCGGAAGCGTCCAGGGCCTCAAGCTTCACGCCACCCTCGGCATTCGCGGCGGCGGCCGCGCCCATATCCGCCTTGAGCGCGCGGGCATAGGCCAGCATGGCGCGGGAGGTCTGAGCGGCGGAGAACGTGGTGAAAGAACCGGAAAAAGCCAGTTTCAGCATATCGTCCACCACCATTTGCGTCTTCTTTTCCTTCAGCATGTCCGGGAACTGTCCGGCCAGTACGGAAAGATACAGGGCGCGGGCGGACAGGCCGTCAAAATCGCCGGGGCTCCAGGCCCGAACCGGGTCCGGGGTAAAGCCTTCCACCAGCTTCCGGCCTTCCTCGGGCCGCATCATGAGCTGCCAGCATCCGCCCATGAACACGGCGGCAATATCTCCGCTCCAGGCGGGCTTGCCGCCGGCCGTGACGTGGCGGTTCAGCCAGGCGTCCAGATTGGCGAGGATATTGGACGTGAGCACGCCGTTCCGGGTCAGCACCCAGGCCGCATAGGCGCGCACCCGCGCGTCATGCAGGGAGCCGGGCACGGAGGATGCCGCCTCTTCCAGACCGGAGAGCAGGTTCCGCTCCAGACCATAGGGGAGCGCAATGCCCGCGTCCTTTGCCGTGGTGAGGAAGTCCGCCACATAGGTTGAAAGCAGCAGATCCTCACGCGCCCAGCTTCCGGGCCACATGGAGAACATCCAGCCGCCGTCGCTGCGGGCCGAAAGCATGGACAGCGCGTCGCGCACGGCGTCACGCAGTTTGTCGGCATCCGGCGTTGCGTTTCCGGGCAGAAATTCCGGCATGGAAAGCATGGTCAAAGCAGGGAAAGCGGCGCTGGTCAACTGTTCCGTACAGCCGTAGGGATAGGCTTTCAGGTAGCCCATGAAGCCGCGCACCAGCGGCAGAGGCAACGCCGAAGCCGTGGCGGAGAATGCCGAATATTCCGGATGCAGTTTGCGCGAAGCAGACCAGACCTCGCTCCATCCGTTCACAGCGCCCGGCGCTGTCATGCGCCCGAAGGAAGCGGAGGCGGAGCGCGGTGTCGCGGGCCGCACGGAAAGCGCGGCGGAACGCGAGACTTCATTGCCCTCGCCCGCGCTCTCTCCTTCCGTGAACGGCGTGACACGGAACAGTATCCTGTCGCCGCCCAGGCGTTCCCCGGCGCGCAGACGCATGGTCACAGTCCGGCTGCTCGCGTGATACAGATCCACCTCGGCAGGCGGAGCAAGCAGGAGTTCCAGCCCCGGGCCGGGTTCCACGCTCAGACGCAGACGACGGCCCGCAGAAGCATCCGATGCATCGGAAGGAAGTTCCGGCGCAAAGCCGCTCATATCCGTCATGGTCAGAGAAGCTTCAAATTCGTCGCCGGGCGCGACAAAAAGCGGGAAGGAGGGACGCAATACCACTTCAGCCTGCACTCTGACATCCCTGCGGCAGGAAGAAAGACCCCATTCGGCGCCGTCATCCGAGTACGCCACAGCCATGATCCGCAACTGCCCGCTGAAATAGTCCGGCAGGGGAATGTTCACGGTGCGGGGTTCCGGCCCGGCGTTCAGAATGCCCGACCAGAAGGCCACGGGTTTTTCGCCCGGCCTGCGGAAAGGATTCTGCCCCATGGCGGCGGCCGTCATCAGGCCATCGCCCCCCCCATACGCCGCCAGCGCGGCGTGCAGCATGCCGTATTCCGGCATGAGCAGATCAAAATACTGAGATGTCCTCACCTGAAGGGCGCGGCTGCCCAGCATGGCTTTGAGCGGATCTGGCGTCTTGAAGCCGGTAAGCTGCAATACTCCTTCATCCACGGCAAACACCACGGCCTTGCACGGGCGTTTTGCCCGTACTTCCACCGCCAGCTCACCGCCGGGACGGGCCACGGCTTCCCCCCTGGACACGGTCAGGCGCGGCTCAAGACGGAGTTCAAGATTCCGCCGTTCCATGTTCACGGTAAAAGGCTGGGCCAGCGCGGCATGCGGCCGGGTAAAGATATCCTTGTCATCCGGCGAGCGGAAATAGGTGACGTTAAGATAGGCCCGCCCCTCAAAATCGGAAGGCAGGGCAATTTCCTGAATGTTTGTTCCTCCCTCGGAACGGAACCAGTGCTCCGCCACCACGCTTTCGCGTTCCACGGTAATCAGCCCCGCACCCTTGTACGGCGTGGTCAGCATAACCTTCATGGTTTCGCCGGGGTTATAGTCCTTCTTGTCCAGGTTGACGCGCAGTACGGGGTCGCGCAACGCGTCCGTCAGGACGGGGGCCGTACCCGCCACGACATAGGGAACGCGTGCCAGAATCGCACCGTCGGCGGCACGCGCCACCAGCACTTTTTCCCCGGGAGTCGAAGTATCAAGCAATATCTTCCGTTCTTCCGCGCCGAGACTGGCCTGAACCGACGCCAACGGCGTTTCACGGCGCATATTTTCATAGCGGTACATGCCGCGGTCATCGCGGATCAGGCTCTTTGTCCAGGTCACGCCCAAGGTTTCCAGCGTCACTTCGCCCAGTGCGCGAGGCGCAAGCGCGGAGTCCACGGCCAGCAGAGACAGTTCCGCCTCGCCGCCCTGCGGCAGCCAGTCCAGCTGTGAAGAGGACTTCCAGCCCAGCACATATTCCAGAGGGGACACCATGACGCTTGCGCGGGCCGTTACGCCCCGGCCCCCTCCCGGCTCGAAACCCTGCGCCGTGACCTCCAGACGGCAGGAGGCGTCCGACCACGCTTCGGCGGGAAGAGGGAAGCGCGCCGCGCCGTCCGTTCCCGTCTGGCGTTCTCCGAGTTCCCGCGAGGAGGCGCGGGCCAGCGGCGCGGCGTCGTAAAAATGCCAGCCTGAATAGCCGGGGAAGGAGAACCCGGCGGGATAAACATGCAGCGTCCCTTCCACCCTCGCCCCGGACGCGGGCGCGCCGAACAGATTTTCCAGCAAAAGATCGGCGGCTATCCCGTCTTTCAAATCCTGCGCGCGCAGCCAGCCGCCCCCGGCGGGACGGGGAGAAACAGACACGTTCAGACGCAAGGTATCGGGCTGAAATTCCTCCACACGGAAGAACAGCGTGCGCAGCAGCTGCCCTTCCCCACTCTCGTCCCGCAGGCGCAGATCCAGCGCATACAGGCCGGTGGGCGCGGTTGCGGCAACGGGATATTCCAGCTCGCCGAAACCGGATTCCGGCAGAAGCATGTCCCATGAGGCCGCGGTGTTGCCGCGCGGATCTCTCAGTTCCGCCCGCAGAGGCAGGTTCCTCATATCCGCGCCGCCGCTCTGGCGCACAATATACGCCATGTGCGCGTTCTCTCCGGGCCGGTACATGTCCCGTTCACCGAACAGAAACACGTTCAGTCCGCCTTCCGCTTCGGTTTCTCCGGAAATGTCAAAGCGTGAAAAATCCGTTTCCAGGCTGGCGGCAGCCCATCCGCTCCAGGGCAGGAACGCCAGATCGCCCCTGCGCTCCGCCACCACGGCCACCGGGGCCTTGTCATCGCGCAGGCCGGACAAATCCGGCAGACTGACCTTGCCTTTCTCATCGCTTCTGCTCTCGAACACCGGCAGGCCGTTGGCCCCGATCACCCGGATATCCGCATTGGAAGCAGGCTTCCCGGAAGATAACGATACCGCGTAGATTACATTGCTTCCGTTTGCCCCGGTCTTCCGGATTAATCCCAAATCCGTGACCAGCACAAAACGCCGATCCGAGGATACTTCTCCCTGACCGTCACGCCAGCCGGTCAATTGCAGCACAAACAGGCCTCTGCGGCCGCCGGAGCGCTCTCTGAGCAGCGGCCCGAGATCCAGCGCGGAAAACTGGGGGCTTGCCGCATTGCGGCGCACCAGGGGAATTTCCCCCCGGCCAAGCACGGAAAGGGAATCCAGCACAGCGTCGGAAAGTTCCGGGCTGGAAAAATCGCCCCGGTTCATCCCCGCAAACTGATTAATGAAGGAGGAACGTACCTGCCAGGCTTTCCACCGGATGGAATCAAGACTGCGGCTGTAGAGCGACAACTTGCCGTCCCCGCCCAGCGTGAGCACATTGCCCTTTTGCAGAATACGCAATTCCTCGGGAAATTCGGGCACGCGCACAAAAAAGGATACGCCGCCCCTGGTGGAAAAGCCGTCTTTACCGGACAGCGCGCCAAGCGAAACCAGGAGATAACGCCCCGGTTCCAGTTCTTCGCCGAAACCGAAGCCGAGAGTAGTGAAAGCGGCGTCCGCATCATCGGGAAGGGTCAGGGGAATCGTGCGGGAACGGGCCAGAACCTCCGGCGTCACTTCCGCCATGCTCCACCATGCGTAGGGCGGACGCTCTGCCGCCGAAGCGCCGTTATCCGCGCTTTCCACCTTCTGCCGGGGAAGAAGTTTGACACTCAGAGCCTTGCGCGCCTCCCGGGCGCTGACCGGCAGGGAAAATTCCAGAGCCAGCGCCTGCCGGGCACGCATGTCCGAATCGGTGACAACCACGCCTTCCGCTCCGTTGAGCTGGAACAGGTCATGTTTGCCGGGGAGGGAAATATTCAGTTCCACACCTTCGCCCGGCTTTCCGCCGGAGCTTGCCGCACAGCCGCGCGCCACGGCCACGCGCAGGATCCGGCCCTTTTCATCCAGTGCGCGCACAGGCACGCTGAAGCGCAACACGTCCCCGCTTTCGTTCCATAAAAAGACGGGAGTTCCGATCAGGGCACCGCCGCCGTCGGGCAGTGTCGCGGACGCGGACACGCTTGCGCGGTTCATGGGATAATTGAAACGAAAGACGCCGCTTACGGCCATTTCTTTGGGGTTTTGCGGATCAAAGCGAAAATTGCCGTTTCCGGAGGTTTCCACGCTCCGCGTGACAAACGTGAGGGGATGCGTAAGATGCGTGGAAGCAGGCAGAGCCTTTTCCGGCAGATTTACCGTATAGCGCGTTCCGGCGGGCCAGGGGGCGGCAGGGGTGAAACTCAGCATGCGCTCATCCGTCCAGCGCCATGCGCCGGGCACGGCAGGTTCCAGAGTCACGCCGAGGGCAGGTTTTCCGGTCAGCCCCGTGGGGCGGGCGCAGACATCATACCACTGATTACCGTACTTCGCAGTGCACATTTCCTCCTGCGGCACAAAACGCACATTCAGGCGTTCCTTCCCCGCGAGGGAAATCGCCTGTGCCGCTCCTTCCTTCAACGATTCCGCCGTCCAGTAACGCGGAAGCTCGATTCCGTCCGCATGCGCGGCGCGGGGAAACAACGCAGCAAAAAGAAGGGAAACAAGACAAAACAGAAAAGAAGAACGGCCGACGGAAACAGCGGCTGACATGGAACCTCCCTTCCGCCGTTTCCGGCGGCCCGGGCATGCAGATATGTTATGCGTGAAAAACGGGAATGTTCCCGTGAACCTAGTCCAAAGCCTCCGGGTTGTCGAGGCTGACTATCCGGACGCAGCAATACTATTCTGGAACAGAGCCATCAGAATTGCTGATCCGGGCAGCGTGCACGAAAACGCGGGAGAACATAAGGGTACGGGCCTGTCACAGATGCGCCCACACCACACGGACAGGTTCACCCAGAACAGCGACAAACTCCTCCACAAATTCGGGCACAAGTTCGCCGATATTCCAGAACTCGAAACCGATCTGACTGAAGCCCCACTGCGGTTCAAGTCTGTACTCCCGAATGTCGGACGCCGCGCCGCATTGCGGGCATGTTACGGGCGGGGAACCTTCGGCCGCATTCCAGTCTCCGACCATATCATAAAACTGCTCTTCAACATTCTCTCCGCAGACCGGGCACAGCGCCGCCTCCAATCCGCCCTCAAGATTGGTGAAAACGCCCTTGCCCTCGTGCTTTTCCACTCCAAAGCCACAGGTGAGCAGGTCACTGTAATCTTCGTCCGCAATATGACGGGAGCCTGACGGAGTGAAGCGCCATCCCGCCTCACCGCCAAGGGTACAATCGCTTTTTTGTGTTTCAATCCAGCCGTTTTCCTGCATCCACTCAACCATCCGCTTCTCCATGGCGGCCTGTTCCGCTGGCTGGATAAAGATGCGTTCGGGAACCAGGGCAACAAAAAAATCACTCATGAATATTCCCCCGGAAAGCAATGCCTGTCCGTAAATTCGGATGCAAGGCGTTCGGAACGGAAGGGGCTGCCGCCGGACAAAGCCTTGAGGAAATCCCGGCACAGCATGAATATTTCCGGGCTAACGCCCGCGCCTCCGGCAGTCAAGGATATTTTCACCACCATGCCCCCGCACCTCTGGAGCGGCGACTAATCATGCCTTGACGCCCCGCCGCACGGAAGCGTATTGTAAAAAACTGTGGTTTTACTGCCCAACCGCCTTTTGCGGCCTTTTCTCGACAACACGGGCGCACCCCTTCCCGTCGGGTTCGCCCCTACCTCTAAGTTATAAGGAGTATTTCATGATCCGCAGTATCGTCATGGCTTTGGCCATTTGCCTCGCCTGCTCCGCTCCCGCGCTTGCGGCCGGGAAAATCGGCATCGTCAACCTGATCGGCATCACTGCCAACAGTGATGTGGGCAAGGCGGCCGACAAACTTTTGCAGGATCGCTTCGGCAAAGAACGCACCGCGCTGGAAAAACAGGGTGAAACCCTCAAAAAGGACATGGATCAGTTCCGCAAGCAGGCCGCTGCCATGTCTGAAGACGCCCGCAACAAGAAGGGCCGCGATCTCCAGACCCGCATCCAGGAGTTTGAAAAGAAACAGAACGATCTGAACCAGCGCATCGCTCCCGTGCAGGGCGCAGTGGACAAGCAGCTGCTTGAAGTGCTCTCCGAAGCCTGCTCCACCTACGCCAAGAACAATGGATTTGATCTTATCCTCAACTACAATCCGTCGATTACGCCTTACGCCAGTGAAAGCGTCAACGCAAGCGAAGGCGTGCTCGCCGAAGCCAACAAGATTTGGAAGAAAAAGGGCGGCAAGTTCAACGTGAAGTAACGCCTCCGGCGCGAACCGGGGCGCACCCCGGTTCGCGCTGTTTCCGCGCCCGCCCGGCGCGGCGGAAATCCGCGAAGGAGCCTCCATGACAAGCTATCCGCTTTCCCGTATTGCCGAAACGCTGGGGCTGCGCCTTCAGGGCGAGGATATCCTCATCACCGGCGTGAATACGCTGGATGAAGCAGGCCCTGCCGAACTGAGCTTTCTGGCCAACCCCAAATATGCGCCGCAACTGGCCTCTTCCAGGGCCGGAGCAGTCATCGTGCGCCCCGAACACGCTGATGAAGTGAAAAATGCCCTGATCGCCGAGGAGCCCTACCCGGCCTTTGCCCGCGCCATCGGCATGTTTGCCGTGCCGCAAGGCTCCTTTCACGGCATCAGCCCTCTGGCTTCCGTCTCGCCCGAGGCGGAGTTGGGCGAGGGCTGCACTGTCTACCCCTTTGTCTATATTGCTCCGCGAGTGCGCATCGGGGCGGGCTGCACGCTCTTTCCCGGCGTTTACGTCGGCGAAGACTGTACGCTCGGGGAAGGTTGCGTGCTGTACCCCAACGCCGTACTCATGGCGGGGTGCGAGCTCGGCGCGGGCTGTGTGCTCCAGCCGGGCGCGGTCATCGGCGGCGAAGGCTTCGGCTTTGTGCGTACCGAGGCGGGCATTCAGAAAATTCCCCAGATCGGCCATGTGAAACTGGGCAGCAAGGTGGAAGTCGGCGTCAACAGCGCCGTGGATCGCGCGGCCCTGTCCGCCACCAGCATCGGAGATTCCACCTGCCTCGACAACCTCGTTCAGGTGGGCCATAATGTTCGTCTCGGCAAGGAATGCCTCATTGTTTCCCAGGTAGGCATCTCCGGTTCCACGCAGGTGGGCGACAACGTGACTATGGCAGGGCAGGTCGGTGTGGCAGGCCATCTGCACATCGGCGACGGCGTGACCATCGGCCCGCAGGCAGGCGTAGCCAAGGACATTGAGGCGGGCAAGGTCGTAGGCGGCACGCCCACAGTGGATTACACCACCTATTTGCGTACCCTGTCTCTGATGCCCCGCTTCCCCGAGCTGTTCAAGCGCATTGCCAAACTGGAAAAAGAACTGGAGCAGTTGCGCAGCGGAGAATAATTCCCGTCCCTCCGTTGTTGTTACACGTTATTTTTTAAGGATGACCCATGAGCGACACCACCATCACCCCTCTCAAAATCGGGCGTATTCTCGAACTTCTCCCCCACCGTTACCCTTTCCTTCTGGTGGATCGCGTGGTGGAAATCCAGCGCATGTCGAGCATCAAGGCGTACAAGAACCTCACCTTCAACGAGCCGTTCTTTCAGGGGCATTTTCCGGGTACGCCCGTCATGCCCGGCGTGCTGATCATCGAGGCTCTGGCCCAGACCGGCATTATCCTTGTGGCGCACAGCCTGCCCCAGGGCGAAACGCTGGATGACAAGCTCTGCCTGTTCACAGGCATTGAAAAGGCCCGCTTCCGCCGCCCGGTTATCCCCGGAGACAGGCTGGACATGGAATGTTCCAATCTTCAGCACAGGCTCCAGCTGTGGAAAATGGACGCCCGCGCCTATGTGGACGGAAAACTGGCCGCGGAAGCGACGCTGACAGCGGCGGCCCAGCCCAGGCAGGCTCTGTAATGGCCTCGCCCGACATTCACCCTTCCGCATTCGTCTCCCCCAAAGCCGAGCTTGGGGAAGATGTGGTCATCGGCCCCTGCGCTCTTGTCGAAGAAGATGTGGTCATCGGCGCGCGCACCCGCGTGGACGCCTTTGCCTCGATTAAACGCTACACCACGCTGGGAGAGGACAACCACGTTCATTCCTACGCCATGGTAGGCGGCGAGCCGCAGGATCTCAAATTTCACGGCGAAGTGAGCCGGCTGATCATCGGCAACCGCAACAACATCCGCGAATTCTCCACGCTGCACCGGGGCACGGAAAGCGGGGGCGGCGTCACCCGCATCGGCGACGGCAACCTGCTCATGGCCTATGTGCACGTCGCACACGACTGCACGGTCATGAACGACATTGTCATGTCCAACAACGCCACGCTCGCGGGGCATTGCCTTGTGGAGGACGGAGCCATCATCGCCGGCCTTTCCGCCGTGCATCAGTTCACCCGGGTAGGCAAACACGCCTTTGTGGGCGGCATGTCCGGGATCTCGCAGGATCTCCCCCCCTGGATGCTGGCCGTGGGCAACCGCGCGCTGGTGCAGTCGCCCAATATCGTGGGACTGCGCCGCATCAGGGCTTCACAGGAACTGGTTTCCGCCTTCAAGCAGGCCTACCGTCTGCTCTGGTTCTCCGGTATTCCCCGCCCCGATGCCCTGCTTCAGCTTGAGGCCGAGTACGGACACCTTCCGGAAATCGGTGAATTCATCGCCTTTGTGCGCTCCAGCGAGCGCGGCATCCTCCCGGCAGAAGAACGCAAGCGCGATTAGCGCTTCGGAACTCTGTGTTCTTCGCCCCGCTGCCATTCGATTTTTCCGGCGGCGGGGCGTTTTTATTCATATTCTCCGAGTGTTCTCCCATGCGCCGCAAAAACGACATGATACACCCTGGTTGACGTGCTTGAGGGTACGCCAGATCCCCGAAGTGCCTCACACAGAAAAATGTTTCAATTATGAAACACGAGTCGTCCAGATATTCGCTTTCTTTTGTTTCTTTTTTGAACCATACCCGGGTACAAAGGCTCTGTCACAGAACCGTTCGGCTTGGCTCTGTTGTAGAACCGTGTTGATGGCAGATAGTTTCAATCACAAAACGCTCTAAGCGACGAAGGAGCCTTACGAATAGCGACAGCGGAGATAAGGCACCATGTATCCACGGCTGGCTCGCTTACGCCTTCGTGCGGCTGCGCCGCCCAAAGGCTCAGCTCCGCGAGACATTGCTTCCGCGACCTCCTGATGACGCTCTATCGGTTTTGCCGATACTCGTTCTCGCTTGCGTTTTGCGCGGAAAACGCCGCGCTCGCGCTGCCTTCGGCGGCCACGGTTGGTATCAGCCCTATTCTGGAACAGAGCCTACGCAAAAAATACCTCCCGATGAGCAAAAAGCCCCTGCCCAAAAAGGGTGTTACGGTTTACGCTGGATAAAAATCACAGGTACTATCCGTATCACATTGGACTTATGCATGCTGACTGTTTGCATTTCTTGCCGGTTGTTTTCATCCGGCGGCAGCCAGCTTACAAATTTATGCCAAATCTGATTTTCCAATCCTTTATAAAGCTTGATTGATACCGTTTTATCTTCTCTTTCAACATATACTAAATCATCTATCTCCACACCACGAGAGGGATCACAATAAAGAATAAATCCTTCATATATGCCACAAGGCTGCATACTGGTGCCGATTGCCGCAACGGCAAACATTTCCGGGGAATATGCAGCCGGTACAGGGGCAGCACTAATCGCCAAACGCATCGTTGTGCACCATTCATGGCCACAAGCTGCAAGACCAATCAGAGGTATGCCGGGTTTTGACTGCTCTTCGCCAATGTACGGATTAATATCCATTCCCAGTTTTTCAAAATAGTATCGCATCTTATCAATGGAAATTCGTTCGCCTTTTATCCCGCCCGACAGCATCTTATGTATGACCGACCTGTTGCGGCCCAGGCGTCTCGCCAGGCTTGACTGAGATTCAGTCGGCGCATTGACAATTTCTCTCATGCGGGCAATTAAGGCATCCCACGCACGTTGCTGTTTTGATTTTTCCATAATATGTATCGTTGCCTGAAAAATGAGGTCTGCATAAAAACTAAGAAATTATACAGTATTATCCTGTTTCAATAGTGAACAAATTTCAACTTGACTGAACTGTTCCAAAATAGGAACATCTTTAAAGGGAACCACGCCCATTCGACAGGTAAGGCAAGTATAAGTATGGAGCCCCCCAGATTACTATGAGTAAAAACAGCCGGTTCTTAGAATTAAGTAAACCTGGCAAAGGAGCAGCCATGCCTGAACAGAATTTCAAACCTTTCCAGCGAGTTCTGGTACGGGATGAGAGAGATCACCCCTGGCGAGCGGCTATCTTCAGTTTTTATACAGATACTGAGGATTTTCCTTATGCGGCTATTGGTTCAGATTACAGAAGATACTGCATACCCTATGAAGGAAATGAACAATTTTGCGATACCATATCCAGCCCGACGCTTCCTGAACAGAAATTCAAATTTGGTGATACGGTCAAGGTGTGGAACAACGGAGAAGAAAAGGAGACTGCAACGTTTATTCACGAGCAAAATAATGATTTTAGATACTGTGTCCTTTTAAATAAAAATAAAATCGCATATTTTACATATTGTGAACAGTTAGAGTAAGATAAATAGAATGATATATTCAAAAAGTTATGTGGAAAATATCATTTGAACTAGTTTCGATTTGATCTGACAGGACGCCCTTGAAAAAGAAAGGGAACTCCGTTTTGATGGAAGTGCAAACAACCCATCAACAGGGCTTCGTGCCCAGGGAGTTCCCAATGAAAAGTCTTAACCAAAGCGTCATCAAACACAAGACCGGACTTCTCAATCTTGCCGCCGAACTGGGCAATATCTCCAAAGCCTGCCGTATCATGGGCTTTTCCAAGGATATCTTTTACCGCTATCAGGCCGCCCGGGATGCGGGTGGGGTGGAAGCCCTGTTTGAGGTCAGTCGCGGAAAACCGAATCTGAAAAATCGTGTGGAAGAAGCGACTGAACAGGCTGTTGTCGAGTTCGCCACCGCATTTCCCGCATACGGGCAAGTCAGGGCCAGCAACGAACTACGCAAGCAAGGTATCTTCGTCTCTCCGTCTGGAGTGCGCTCCATCTGGCTGCGTCATGACCTTGCTTCCATGACGCAGTGCCTGACAGCTTTGGAAAAAATGTCCGCTGAACAAGGCCTGGTGCTGACCGAAGCACAGGTACAGGCTCTGGAGCGTAAAAAGCGGGATGATGAGGCATCCGGCGAGCTAGTGGTCAGTCAAGGTTGAAAAGTCGAAGATACGACATATCTTCTTCCATAGC
>CAJTSU010000086.1:0-8746 GCA_910579055.1 uncultured Mailhella sp.
CCAGTAAACCTTCCATGACGCCTCCTGATATGCAATATCAGGAGGTTAGCATATAATTTACTGGATTAAAATATTTTTTTGAGCAAAAAAGTCATTTTTTTTCATGATTTTGCCCTGGGAGGGGGCGGTGACCAGCACCATACAACATGGTATACGTTTTGTACTCAATGTGAAGTCGCTTTGCCCAAAGCGTGCTTTCGGCAAGCGAACCCGGCTGCGCCACTACGCCAGGCTTGCGCCTGACGGCTAGTATTCCGAAATATTTCATATTATAAATACCGGTACTCTTCGTAAAAAAATCCATATCCCGCTGGCGTTGTCTGCTCTTTTCTTCGCATACCCCCTTCCTTTTTTCAGCAGTTCAGGAACCGCTGATTTATTCGGCGTTTCCTTCATCCCTCTTTTTCGCAAGTCATAATCACTGAGTACCCCCGGCCGATAAGACGCGGGGTTCAACCTTGACACTGGAAAGTTTTTGGAAGATTGTGGGAAAAAGTGGTAGGAAGTGGATTTTAACTATGTATTTTCGTGGCCGTTCTTCCCGCAGCCTCGACCCAAAAGGCCGCCTCATGCTCCCCCCCGAATACAGGGAGAGCCTTGCTGCGCGGGGTTTGAAGGAAAACGGAGAAACTGCTTCCCCACGTTTCATGGTTACCACCTATGATGGTTGCCTTGTGGCGTACCCTTGGGCGGACTGGGTCGAACTGGAAGAGAAATTCTCCCGTCTCCCCAACCCTTCGCCCGCGGTACGGGCCTTCCGCCGCCTGTTCATAGGCGGGGCGGAAGAACAGGAGCCGGATGCCCAGGGGCGCATCCGTCTCTCCCAGGATCATCGCGAATATGCGGGCATAGAGCGGGAAGCCGTGATCATGGGATTGGTGAACCGCTTTGAAATCTGGAATCCGGCGCGCCTCAAGGCGTCGCTGGATGAACAGAACCTGGAAGACGTCACGGGCGAATTGACCGCAAGCGGTATAGATTTCGCCTTATAACTCTGTTTCTGTGAGCGCCATGCAAGCTGTCACTGCTGAAAACGCCATACACGCGTCCGTTTTGTTGCGCGAAGTGCTCTCGGCCCTTGCGCCGCGTCCGGGAGGCCGTTACCTTGACGGCACTCTCGGTTTGGCGGGGCATGCTTCCGCCCTGCTGGAGCAGGCCGGAGAAGGCGCCGAACTATGCGGCCTTGATCGGGATCCCCAGGCGCTCGCCCGCGCAAGAGAACGCCTTGTGCCCTTCGGGGAGCGCTGCCATCTCTTCGCCCTTGAATATGCATCTTTCTGCGCCGCCCTTGATGAACTGGGGTGGGACAGCGTGGACGGCGCCCTGCTGGATCTCGGCGTATCCTCGCTTCAGCTGGATGTGGCGGAACGGGGCTTCAGCCTGCACGGCAACGGCCCGCTGGACATGCGTATGGATATGGGCGAGGCGCTCATGAACGGCAGACGCCGGGAAGTCATGCCGTACATGGAAAATGCCCGCGTGTTCGTCAATCGGGCCGATTTTCCCACTTTGAAGCGGATCATTGAGGAATTTGGAGAAGACCCTCAGGCAGGGCGCATCGCCCGCGCCATTATTGACGCGCGCGCGGTTTCCCCCATTGAAACGACCAAACAGCTGGCAGACATTGTCCGGCAGGCGTACCCGCCCAAATGGCGGGCTACCGCACGCAACCACCCCGCCACCCGTACTTTTCAGGCCATTCGCATGGCCGTCAATGACGAACTGGGCCAACTTGACCGCTTTCTTGATGAAATTCTGGATCGCCTCGCTCCGGGCGGCAGGCTTGCGATCATTTCCTTTCATTCTCTGGAAGATCGGGCCGTGAAGCAACGTTTCAAACGCTGGAGCAGCGACTGTATCTGCCCTCCTCATCTTCCTCATTGCGTTTGCGGACACAAGGCGGAAATCTGCCTGCTCACCAAAAAACCCGTGCTTCCCTCCAGGGAAGAACTCATCCTTAATCCGCGCGCAAGCAGCGCAAAGCTGCGCGTGGCGGAAAAGCTGCCCAGGCTCCCCGGAGCCATCCGTCGGAGAGCCCCAGCATGAAGAAAAACGGTACCCTCGGCGCTGGAGGCTGGATGCTCGGTCTTGTCCTTTCTCTGCTGTTCAGCATGGTACTCGGCGTGGCCCTGATCTGGCTCAGCATCGATCGCAACGACACCGCCTATACTATTCACAAGATGCAAAAACGGGTGGAAGAGGCGCGCAGTCATGTTAACAAGCTGGAAGTGGAACGCGACAGCCTGCTTTCCCCCTACGTATTGGGCAAGAAAGCGGAAGAACTGGGCATGGGCATGGCCGATCCGGGCCAGGTTCGCCGCCTGGAAAAACAATAGGAACCGTCATGCGCCCGGGCTCTTCCCTCTCCATGCGCGCCGCCGGTCGAGCTTCATCGTCCCGTCGGCCCCACACCAACCAGCGTCGGCTTTCAGATCCGCGTGAAACTGAAAAAAACAGTGCCGGAACTGACTGGCAAACGCTGCGTTTTCAGATTGCCGCTGTTCTTTTCGGCGTGCTCTGGGTTGTGCTGTGGGGCCGGGCCTTTTATGTCCAGATCGTCATGGGCCCCGAACTTGCCGAACAGGCCATGCGCCAGCATACATACACTGAGCTGGTGGAAGCACGGCGAGGAACCATATATGATCGCAATGGTCAAATGCTGGCCCGCAGCGTACAAGTACGATCGGTCTATGCCAATCCCCGTGAAGTGCGCGATCCGAAGCACACCGCTCTCACCCTTGCCCCTCTTCTGGGGCTGGATGCGGCCTCCCTGCAAAAACTGCTGGAAAAAGATCGTTCCTTCATCTGGGTTCGCCGCAAGATCGACGACGCCACAGCCGAAGCCGTGCGCAATGCTGCTCTGCCCGGCATCGGTCTGTCCCGCGAATACGAACGGGTATATCCGTTCAAACATCTGGCCGGGCAACTGCTCGGCTTTGTCGGTCTTGACAACGTTGGACTGGAAGGACTTGAACGTTCATTCAATGATTTTCTTGCCGGAACGTCGCAGAAAAACGTCGTACAGCGTGACGGCACAGGGCGCGGGTTTTATACTGACAGTTCCAGCGCAGCCCAAGGGAAGGATTTGCACCTTACCCTGGACGTCCAGATCCAGTTCATCGCGGAAGAAGTCATCGCGGAAGCCGTGCGCGAAGCTGAAGCCAAATGGGGCGGAGTGCTCATTTCCGATGTGGAATCCGGCGAAATTCTTGCCTGGGCGCAATATCCCTTTTTCAACCCCAACACGTTCCGCCTCTCCACACCCGCTGAATATCGCAACCACCTCTCTGCCGACGCACTGGAACCCGGCTCAACGCTCAAGCCCTTTCTGATGGCCGCCGCGCTGGAAGAAAAGATAGTTACTCCGGATACCATGTTTTATTGCGAAAACGGCACATGGCGAACCAGCAAAATCGTCATCGGCGACGACGGCCGCGCCTATAAAGACCTGCCTGTTTCCAAGCTGTTGACCTATTCCAGCAACATCGGCATGGCCAAACTTGCGCTTGAAGTGGGCGCGCAAACCTACCGCACCTACCTTACCCGCCTCGGCTTCGGCCAGCGCACGGGTATTGGCGTGGGAGAAAGCCGGGGTATCCTGCACCCCATCCAGGACTGGATGGAAGTAAACCTGATGTCCGCCGGATTCGGGCAGAGTCTGTCTGTCACAGGCATCCAGATGCTCCAGGCCTGGACCACTCTTGCCAATGGCGGCATCTTCCGGCCTCTGCGTCTGGTGCAGGATGAAAGCGGCCTGGAACATCAGGCCAGCCAGCGCGTATTCAGTACCCGGACGGCAAATGAAGTCATGCGCATGCTCATTGATGTGGTAGACGGGGACGGCACGGGTACCCGTGCGCGCATTCCCGGCATTCGCGTGGCAGGCAAAACAGGAACCGCGCAAAAGGCCGATCCGCACAGCAAGAACGGTTACGGGGAAAAGCGTCTGGCATCCTTCGGCGGCATCGTTCCTGCGGACAACCCCCGTTACGTCATATGGGTCATGCTGGATGAACCCACCACCGTTACCTATGGCGGAAGGCTCGCGGCCCCGGTATTTCAGAAAGTCGCCAGCCGGGTGCTCGCCTACGGCGGCTATCTGCCCGGCGTGGTATTCGCCACGGCGGACGGCACCTCGGGCGCATCTTCCTCTCCCCGGCCCGTCCGCCCCGCAAAACCCGCCAAAGTGAAGGCAGGCACCAGCCCCGACGTGACAGGAATGAGCCTGCGTCGGGCCATGGAACGTTTTGCTCAGGCGGGCGTTGTGCCGGAAGTGCGCGGCGAAGGGCTGATCGTATTCCGGCAACACCCTGATCCGGGCGAAGCGCTGAAAATAAAGGGAGTTCCCCTGCCCTGTATTGTCTGGATGTCGCAGGATGCCTATGAGGCAGATGTCCGCAAAGCGGAGGAACGGCGCGCAGGCGAACAGGGCAATAAACAGGACGCGGACAGGGCGAGGGCCGAAGCCGCAGGGACTGCCGTAAACGCCGGCACCGTTGCCGCGTCCGCCCCGCAGGAAAGCGTGCAGACAGGCAAAAGTTCCGCGGTGCCGTCCAAAAAGGCGGAAGTGACAAAAAAAGGCACCTCTCCGCAGAGTACGCAAAAAAAGACGGGCGTCACTCGAAAAACCACACAAACTTCTGCAAGAACCGGAACAGGCTCCCGGTAAGGATACTGCATGAACATGACGCTGAATGAGCTTTGCGACCGCATACGAAAAAGCCCTCGCTCCATCCGTACCGACTCCCGGAAGGTGGAAGTGGGCGATATATTTGTGGCCTTGCCTCCCGCCGCGCGGGAAGGTTCGGGTGCGCCCGATCTCCGGTCTGATTATATCCGCAGCGCAAAAGCGCAGGGTGCGGGTGTTATTGTGGCTGATCCCCGTTTCGCCGCTGGATCGGACAATGGAACGGAAGGGGCTTCCCCGGAATTCATCCCGGTTGCGGACGCGCGCTCCGCCCTCGGTCAGCTCGCCGCCGCCCGCTGGGGTACGGAACACCTGAATTTTCCTGTCATCGCGGTGACTGGCACGAATGGCAAGACTACCTGCGCCTATCTGCTGGAACATGCCTGGCGCTCAAGCGGGCGCAAAGCCGGGGTGTTGGGCACGGTGAGCTATCGCTGGCCCGGCCATGAAGAAGAAGCTCCGCTGACGACTCCGGGCTGTCTGGACATTCATGAACGCCTTGCCGCCATGCGCGATGCAGGAGTGGACGTTGCCGTCATGGAAGTCTCTTCTCACGCCCTGGATCAGAACCGCATTGCCGGGGTGGAGTTTTCCGGAGCACTGTTTACCAATCTGACGCAGGATCACCTTGATTACCATGACGGCATGGAAGACTATTTCTCCGCCAAGAGGAAACTGTTTACAACCGTGCCGCGCGCGGACAAGGTCATGGCGATCAACGCCGACGATCCTTACGGACTCCGTCTGTTGGAGCAACTGCCCCATGCTGTGCCGTTCGGCCTCAACCTTACGTCTGCCCGGCCCGCTGCGGGCCTCGCCTGTACCGTGCTTTCCGACACGCCGCGCGGCATGGAGCTGCGGCTGACATGGCAGGGGAAAAGCTGGTTCCTGTCCACTCCCCTGGTAGGCAGACACAACGCCGCCAATCTTTCCGCAGTTATTGCACTGGGGCTGCAAATGGGCTTTCAGCCCGGCGATTTTTCCTGTTTTCATGAATTTTGCGGCGTATCGGGCCGTCTGGAGCGGATCCCCACGCCGAAAAGCGGCAAGGGGGCGAACGTCGGCATCTTTGTGGATTATGCCCATACTCCGGACGCCTTGACTCGGGCACAGGAAGCTCTGCGCGACGCCGGGTTCTCCCGGATTATCACCGTGTTCGGCTGCGGCGGAGATCGCGACCGCACCAAGCGCCCGCTTATGGGAAAGTCCGTGGCGCGCGGCAGCGATGTGGCCGTACTGACTTCCGACAACCCGCGCACCGAAGATCCGGAAAGCATCATGGATGACGTGATGCCCGGCCTGGCCGGAGCAGGAGAAATCCACCGCGAAGCCGACCGCCGCAAGGCACTGACACTGGCACTTGATCTCGCGCGCTCCGGGGATGCTGTGCTGGTGGCAGGCAAGGGGCACGAACCGTATCAGATTATCGGTAACGTCAAATATCCTTTCAGCGATCAGCAAATTCTCAAGGAGCTGCTGCGGTGAGCATGACGCCGGCAGAAATGGCGCGGGCCGCCCGCGCGACGCTTATCCTTCCTCACCACTGCGCCGAGGATGCGGCGGAGCAGGAAATTCCCTCCGTGTGCCACGACAGCCGCAGTGTGGCCCCCGGTTCGCTTTTTGTCTGCATTCGGGGCGAACACAGCGACGGACATCGTTTCGCCGCTCAGGCCGTGCATTGCGGCGCGGCTGCCGTGCTGGCCGAGCACGATCCCTTTGACGGCCGCCCGCCCGTCCCCCTGCTCCTGACCAGGGGCGAAGACTCCACACAGGCGCTGGGCCGAATAGGCCATGCCTGGCGCAAGGCCTTCGCCGGCAGGGTGGTCGGTATCACCGGCACGGCGGGTAAAACCACACTCAAGGAAATGCTTGCCCATACTCTGGGCATGGCGGCGGACGGCACGGCCAAAGTGGCCCGCAACCCGCTCAACCTGAACACGCAGGTCGGCCTGCCCGAATCCATGCTGGCCGCATGTGGCGATGAGAATTTTTGGGTCATGGAAGCGGGCATCAGCAACCCCGGCGACATGGATGAACTCGGCCCCATACTGGAGCCCAATCTCGCCATTATCCTTAACGTCGGCCCGGGGCATGCCCTTGGCCTCGGCGACGCGGCCCATGGCGGAGCCGCACACTACAAGTCGCGCCTGCTGAAATACGTGGCACCAGGCGGCATGGCGCTGGTCAGCGCGGATTACTCCGATCTCGTGCGGGAAAGCGACGCTGTGTACAAAAACATCATCCGTTTTTCCGCTGCCGGGGTGGATACCCCCTATCGCGGGGAATATCTGGGCCTCACGCCGGAGGGACGGGGCCGCTGCCGCCTCTGGCTGGACGGACATGAACTGGAAGCGGAAAGCGCCCTGTCCGGCCCCTTTGCGGCGGAAAATATGATCGCTGCTGCCGCAGCAGCACACCTTCTCGGCCTGAATGACGACGAAATACGTTCCGGCCTTGCCACGGCCCCCCTTGCGGCCCAGCGCTTCAACCGCCATGAACTTGCCGGCTGGGTTCTGCTGGATGACTCATATAACGCCAACCCGCTTTCCTGTTCCCGGATGATCGAAGCGGCGGCGGGATTGCGGAGCTCAGGCAGACTTGTTTTCGTCATGGGTGAAATGCTGGAACTCGGAGAGCTGGCGTCCGCCTCCCACTTTGAACTGGGCAGGAGGATGGCACAAGCAGGCTCGGACGCCGTATTCTGGCTTGGCAGGCACGCGGATGACGTGAGCAAGGGACTCACGGATGCCGGGTTCTCCGGGTATTTTGCCACCCTGCCCGCACATGACGCGTTCCTCTCCGAATTTAAGGCATGGGAAAACGCTCTCCCGCACAACGACGGCCGGAATATCATCCTGTTCAAGGGCTCACGCGGCAACCGTCTGGAAAAACTGGTCAAGGCCTTCAGGGAAACTCATGCTCTATAATCTGCTCGTTCCGCTCAGCACCGATTTCGGCCCGCTCAACGTATTCCGTTACATTACGTTCCGGGCGTCTCTGGCCATGGCCTTCGCGCTGATCCTGACCATCGCCGTGGGCCCCGGCTTCATTGCCCTGTTGCACAGGCTCAAATTCGGCCAGCACATCCATGAAGATGTGCTGACGCATGTGAACAAGGCGGGCACCCCGACCATGGGCGGCCTGCTGATCATTTTCGGTACCGTACTTTCCACCCTGCTCTGGTCCGACATCAGCAATCCCTATATCCCGCTCATGCTGCTTGTGTTCACCGGCTTCGGACTGGTAGGGCTGGTGGATGACTGGCTGAAAATCCGCCACCATCACAACCGGGGCCTGAGCGCCAGGGCCAAATTCCTCGGGCAGCTTGCTGTGGCCTGTGTTTCTCTGGCGTTGCTGCTCAACGTGCCCGACTATTCCACCCGGCTTTCCGTGCCTTTTTTCAAGGGATTCATGCCTGATCTGGGCATTTTTTACCTGGTGTTCGCCTGTATCGTCCTTATCGGTTCATCCAACGCGGTGAATCTCACCGACGGGCTGGACGGGCTGGCCATTCTGCCCGCCGTGATCTGCGCCGGGGTATACATGGTATTCCTCTATGTGGCGGGCCACGCGCAATTCGCCCAGTACCTCCAGTTTCCTTTCGTGCCCGGCGTGGGTGAGGTCGTCGTGTTCTGCGGCGCGCTCATGGGCGCGGGGCTGGGCTTTCTCTGGTACAATGCACAGCCCGCCCAGGTTTTCATGGGGGATGTCGGTTCCCTCAGCCTGGGCGGAGCCATCGGGTTCATGGCCGTGCTGTGCAAACAGGAACTGACACTGGTGCTCGTGGGCGGTCTTTTCGTCATTGAAACCCTGTCCGTCATCCTGCAAGTGGCATACTTCCGCTATACCGGCGGAAAGCGCCTGTTCCTCATGGCACCTTTACACCATCACTTTGAAAAGAAAGGACTGCCGGAATCCAAGATCATCGTGCGCTTCTGGATTCTTTCCGTACTCTTCGCTTTGGCCGCCCTGTCCATTCTGAAACTTCGCTGAACGCGCCCAAGCTTTCGCTTCCGGAGACTGAATATGACCTGTAATCCTTCCCTGCTCACCCCCATC
>CAJTSU010000086.1:8756-14723 GCA_910579055.1 uncultured Mailhella sp.
AATGCCGACACCGCCGCCATTGTCGTTGGCGGAGGACGTTCCGGTCAGGCGGCCGCTCGCCTGTTGCGCCGTCTTGGGGCATCCGTGCGTCTGCTGGAAAAACGCCCGGAGACTCTGCCCTCCGAATTTACGGTCTGGGCCGAGTCTGAAAACGTGGAAATCATTGGGGGAGAACACAAAACAGAATATTTCCGTGACGCGGACATTCTCATTCCCAGCCCCGGTGCAGCCGTATCCATGATCCGCCCTCTGCTCACGCCTGGCGAAGAACCGGAAATCATGGCGGAAACAGAGCTGGCCTGGCGTCAGCTCGAAGGCGAACCTGTTCTGGCCGTGACCGGCACCAGCGGCAAAACAACCACCACGAGCATGTGCGCGGCCATGCTTGAAGCCCAGGGACTGGATGTCTTTCTTGGCGGCAACATCGGTACCCCTCTTTCGGAATATGTGCTGGCCCGCGCCGCAGGACGCCCCCGGGCCGATGTGCTGGCGCTGGAGCTTTCCAGTTTCCAGCTCCAGACCTGCTCCACGCTCAAACCCCGCGTGGCCGTGCTCTTGAATATTTCTGCCAACCACCTTGATTACCACAAGGACATGAAGGAATACATCGAAGCCAAGATGCGCCTGTTCCGCTGTCAGGACACGACGTGCCTTGCGGTGTTCGGCCCCGGTCTGCGAGGCCTGCCCGAACGTATGAATGTTAAAGCCCGCATAAGCTACTTTGCCTCCGATTCCACACGCTTTCCCGATATGCAGCTCATCGGCCCGCACAATCATGCCAACGCCGAAGCCGCCTGGCAGGCCTGCAAGGAATTCGGCGTAACGCCGGAGCATGCCCGGAAGGCCATGCAAGCCTTCAAAGCGCTGCCCCACCGCCTCGAGCGCATTGCGGAAAGCGGCGGTGTGCTCTATGTCAACGATTCCAAGTGTACCACAGTGGAAGCGCTCAAAGTGGCACTGGCCTCTTTCGAGCGCCCTGTGCTGCTTCTGGCCGGCGGCAGGTTCAAGGGGGGAGATCTGAATGCTCTGAAGCCTGTGCTGAAAAAACACGTAAAAGCCGTGGGACTTTACGGCGCGTCGCGGGAAATTTTTGAACCCGCATGGAAGGACATCCTGCCCGTGAGTTGGGATGAAACGCTGCGTTCCGCCCTCGCCCGCCTGCGCGGCCTGGCCCGCCCCGGCGACGTGGTGCTGCTTGCGCCCGCAACATCCAGTTACGACCAATACAAAAA
Organism: uncultured Mailhella sp.; assembly: GCA_910579055.1. Classification (GTDB taxonomy): domain Bacteria; phylum Desulfobacterota; class Desulfovibrionia; order Desulfovibrionales; family Desulfovibrionaceae; genus Mailhella. The sequence continues at coordinate 9,989 of CAJTSU010000086.1, forward strand.
TTACCTTGAACGCGGCGACGATTTCAGGCGCGCCGTGACCGGGCAGGACTGAAAACATGGCCTATGCGACAAGCTCTCCGTTCAACGGCCCGGTTTCCCGGGGGCCCCGCAGTTCCGCCCGGAACAACTCCCGAGCGAAGTTTCACGCTCCGGAAACTCCGCTTTCCATGGGTTCCATGGACTGGTGGTTGGCTGCGGTCGTGCTCACGCTGCTGTGTATTGGTCTGCTCATGGTTCTTTCGTCCAGCGGCGTTATCGGTGAACGCCTGGCCGGTGACAAGTACCTCTTTTTCAAACGCCAGCTCATCTTCACCGGCGTGGGGGGCATAACTCTGCTTATCGCTGCATGGCTGCCCCGGCGCTTTATCGACGGGCTGGCCTATCCCGCGCTTTTTTTCGCCTTTCTGCTGTTGTTTGCCTGCATTACGCCCTTCGGCCTCCGGGTCAACGGTGCGAGCCGCTGGATTCCCCTCGGAAGTTTTTCCCTGCAACCCATGGAATTCGCACGCATCGCCCTGGTGTTGTATCTGGCCTATTTCATGAGCACCAAACAGGCTCTGGTGAGAACCTTTATCAAGGGCATCATCCCGCCCTTTGCCGTGACCGGGGTCATCTGCTGCCTGTTGCTGCTCCAGCCCGACTTCGGCGGAGCCATGGTCATGGTCACGCTGCTCTTTTTCATGTGTCTGGTGGGCGGAACGCGCTTTCTCTATCTGTTCCTGACTCTCGGGCTGACGCTCGGATCGGCTGTCATGCTTGTGATGATAGAACCGTACCGCATGCGCCGCCTGCTGGCCTTTATTGATCCGTTCAAGGACGCTCTCGACACCGGCTATCAGCTGGTTCAGTCGCTCTACGCATTGGGGAGCGGAGGACTTTTCGGCATGGGCATGGGCAACAGCATGCAGAAAATGCTCTACCTGCCCGAAGCGCACAACGACTTTATTATGGCAGTGGTCGGAGAAGAACTCGGCTTCATCGGCGTTACGCTGATCATGCTGCTTTTTGCCATGTTTTTCACCCGCTGTTACCGCATCATCATGGGGCAGAGCGTATTGCGCGATCGCCTCACCGCTTTCGGCATCACACTGGTCATCGCGCTGGGCGCGGTGCTTAATCTCGCCGTTGTGCTCGGCATGGCCCCCCCGAAAGGCGTGGCCATGCCCTTTCTCAGCTACGGCGGCAGCAGCCTCATCGCCAGCATGATCTGCGTGGGGCTTCTGCTCAACTATTCACGCACGTCGCGGGAGTGAATCATGGCTTTACGCGTCATTCTCACCACCGGCGGCACGGGTGGGCATATTTTCCCCGCGCTGGCCGTGGCCGAAGCACTGAAAAAAAGACTGCCCGACACGGAAGTTTTGTTTGTGGGCGGCCAATACGGACCTGAGGCCGATCTTGTCGCCCGGGCCGGGCTTGAGTTTTACGGGCTTGCTGTACGCGGGATGCTCGGGCGCGGGCTGAAAGCCTTGCCCGCTATGGCAGCAATGGCCAGGGGCATCTTCCAGGCCGGAAAACTGATTGGCGAACGGAAGCCCGATGTGGTCATGGGCTTTGGCGGTTATGCCGCATTTGCCACCGTATTCGCCGCATTTATTCGTGGCCTGCCCACGGGCATTCACGAGCAAAATGCCATGCCCGGCACAGCAAATCGTTTGCTGGGCAAATTTGTACGCAGGATTTGCCTTTCCCTTCCGGATTTGGGGCATGCCTTTCCTTCCGCAAAATGCGTCACGACAGGCAATCCCATCCGGGCCGACATCGCAGAGCTGGGCAAAGCCGGCGCACGCGAACCCCGGTTGAAGCAGAAAGCGGGACGTTCCCGCCCTCACCTGCTGATTATGGGCGGAAGTCAGGGCGCACGCGCGCTCAATTCTCTCGGTATCATCATGTTGGCCAAACTGCGCGACGCCGGTGTGGATATTCTGCATCAGACCGGAAGCAAAGACCTGGATCGCGTACGCGCGGCCTACCGCAGTCATGGCTACGCCGCAGAAGACGTGGAGGAAATGGTTCAACCCTTTGTGCATGACATGGCCGCCGCCTACGAATGGGCGGATCTCGCGCTGTGCCGCGCGGGAGCCACCTCGCTGGCCGAACTTGCGGCCACCGGCACGCCTTCCGTACTTGTCCCCTTCCCCTATGCGGCCCACGACCATCAGACTGGCAACGCCAAAGCCATGCAAAACGCAGGAGGGGGAATCCTTGTGCCGGAAAGTGAAATTGAAGAGTGCAACATGGCTGATCTGGTGCTTTCGCTCCTTGCCGACCACGAGCGCCTGGTCCTGATGAGCGAAGGAGCCCTTAGCCTGGCCCGCCCCAGGGCGGCGGAAGCAGTGGCGGAAGAAATTCTCGCTCTGGCGCGGTTTCGGAATGTCTGATCAACGTTACAGCCACCGGCCAGTTCACGCCGGAGGCTGAGGCGCGACCCCCGCAGGCCGGAATACAATGCCCCGGATTGGCATACTTTCACGGTTAAGGAACCGCTGATTTATTCCGGGAATAAATCAGCTCAATGCCCAAAGATGCCTTTGCTTCTTTGGGAAATGCACGCCAAGTCGCTCATTTAACGGAAAAAGCAAGTTTCCTCTATGCGCGACTTGCGGGCGGTCTTGCTCCGCAAGACTGCGGGAAACGCTTTATCAGCGTTTCCTTAAAAACTGCTTTAAGGACGAACACGCGAAGGACAGGCTGATGAATTCCAAAATCAAGGCCATACACATGATCGGCATCGGCGGATCGGGCATGAGCGGCATTGCCGAAGTGCTGTTGAACCTGGGCTACAAAGTGCAGGGTTCCGATATTTCCGAGAGCGCGACCGTTCGCCAGCTGCGGGAAATCGGCGCGGATATCCGTATTGGCCACGCGGCTGAAAATATCGGTACGCCGCAGGTTGTGGTGCGATCTTCCGCTGTAGGCGACGATAATCCCGAAGTCATGGCCGCGCGGGCCAGGGGCATCCCGGTCATTCCCCGCGCGGAAATGCTGGCGGAATTGATGCGCCTGCGTACGGGCATTGCAGTGGCGGGCACACATGGCAAAACCACCACGACGTCTCTCACGGCCGCCATTTTCAAGGCCGCCGGATTCGATCCCACCGTGATTATCGGCGGATTGCTCAATGCCTATGGGGCCAACGGACATCTCGGCCGGAGCGAATACATCATTGCGGAGGCCGACGAGTCCGACGGTTCGTTTCTCTGCCTGTCCCCGATTATCAACGTAGTCACCAACGTGGACTATGATCACGTTGATCATTACGGCTCTCAGGAAGCCATTGACGATGCCTTTGTGGCGTTCATGAACAAGGTTCCCTTCTACGGCGTGAACGTGGTCTGCGCCGATGATCCCGGTGTACGCCGCCTGCTCTCTCGTGTGAAACGCCCCGTGCTGACATACGGGTTTGCGCCGGACTGCGCCATCAGGGGCGAAATCATGGAGTGCGCCGCCAGCAGCTGGTTCCGTGTATTTCTGAAAGACGCCAACGGCACGGAAATGGAATTCGCCGAAGTGGAACTGGCCCAGCCGGGACGCCACAATGTACTCAACGCCCTGGCCTCCATCGGCGTGGGTCTTCAGGCGGGCATTGAACCGCGTGACTGCGTGGCCGGACTCGCCGGATTCAGCGGAGTGGGCCGTCGTTTTGAACGCAAGGGAGAAAAAAACGGCGTCACGATCATTGACGATTATGGCCACCATCCGGCGGAAATCGCCGCTACGCTGGCCACTGTCAAACAAGTCTTCCCCGGGCGGCGTGTGGTCATGGTTTTCCAACCCCACCGCTTCACCCGTACCCAGGCACTGTTCGGTGAATTCTGCCAGAGTTTTGAGCCTGCGGACAAACTTTTTCTGACGGAAATTTATCCCGCCTCGGAAAAGCCCATCCCCGGAGTAAGCGGCGCAAGTCTGGCCCAGGGCATCCGGCAGGTTTCCCGTACGGATGTTGCTTTTCTGCCCGATTTCGACGCCATTGTGGATGCGTTGAAAGGCGAGCTGAAACCCGGCGACGTTCTGATTACCCAGGGTGCGGGCAGCGTCACCACCGTGGGGCCGCGCGTGCTCGCAAACATGGAATAAGCGATGAAGATTCTTGACCACCGCCATTCAGCTTTCCTTCCGCTGGCCGAGCTTACCACGTTACGGCTGGGGGGCTTCCCTCTGGCCGAAATCCGGGTGGAAACCCTTGCGGATTACGATCTTCTCTCTCCTGTGTTGGAGCGGGAGGGGGTCGATGTGCGGGTGTTTGGCGGAGGAAGCAATCTGCTTGCGGCGGACGGCGAGCTGCCCTTTGCCGTCATCCGCCCCCTGAACGGCATGAAGAAGCCTCCTGAAAGCGCCGGATCGGATCCGGTCGCCGGGGAAGAACGGCATTTGATCCGTATCCAAGGGGGATTGCGCATGCCTGCATTGCTCGCCTGGTGCGCTTCGCGGGGGTTGTCCGGGCTGGAAGGTCTGGTCGGCGTACCGGGCAGGCTGGGCGGAGCTGTGGCCATGAACGCCGGAGCCTACGGCGGGGAACTGGGGCAGGTGATCTCCAGCGTGTCCTGCGTGAGCTGTCCCTCCGAGGAAGATGTGCGGGAGTACATCAACCCTCAATTCTCATACCGCCACAGCCAGTTCCAGGGGCAGGACGACTTTATTCTGCGGGCGAGCTTCTCGCTGAAACCGGGCGACCCCGCCGAAATCCGCGCGAAAATGGACGACTTTTCCCAGCGCCGCCGGGAAAAGCAGCCCC
>CAJTSU010000087.1:0-7071 GCA_910579055.1 uncultured Mailhella sp.
TAACGGCTAAGGGCGCCGCTCCGACGGAGTAGCCGCAATTCACTTGCGGCGTTAGGCTCCGGCGGAGGCGTGAAACCTACGCGCCAGAACATAGGATCCTGGCTGGCAGATACTTTCGATCGCAAAACGCTCTAGACCTGAAAAGAGCGGGAAAAGCCGAAGCCTTTCCCGCTCTTTTTTATCCGCGCCTCACCGAAGCGTCACGGCCCGCCCCGCGCGGGGCGAAGGCTAGAACGCGTAGGTGAAGTTCAGGGTGCCGCGGAAGATGTTGTCGTAATCCTGGCCCCATACGTCCTTGTCGAAGTCGGTCACCAGGTAGGAGAGCAGGATATTCGCGGTCAGGTTCTGGTACAGCTTGTAGCTGTTCAGGAAGTCGATGGACCACGCGGCATCTTGCGTGGTCATGTAGCCGACGGGGCCGTCGGCATTTGCAACTCCTCTGCTCTTGTCGTCGTTGGTCCCCTGGAAGTAGCTCACGGAGAGCTGGTGGCTCAGGTCTTCAATGAAGGAGACGCCCTTCACGCCGAGCTGCACGCCCCAGGTACCGGAAGCGGAGCCGATATCCGGCGTGCCGGAAATCAGGTAGTTCGCATCATAGTAGATGGAAGACGCGTCAAAGGCCGCAGCGCCGTTCACAGAGAGGAAGCGCCCGCCTTCGCCGTCGGCGTCATCGTCGTCGCCGGAAGCGTACCAGCCGCGCAGGAAGGGAGTGGCATAGGCGGTGTTCATTTCCGCGCCCAGAGCGGCATACCAGCCGGAACGCTTCGCGCCGTGATCGGCGTCGTTGCCGCTGTACATGAAGTCAGCCGTGAACCTGAAGGGATCGAACATGGTCAGTTCGCCGCCCAGGCCAGCCCAGTAGGCCGTGGTGTTTTCATCAAGCCCGGTGCTGCCATTGCCCAGCATATCAAAGTTCTCCGTCCTGGAGCCATGGAAGCCGACCATACCCCAGGGAGTGACCTTGAAACCGTCAGCGGCCACGTCTACGGCCAGAAAGGCAAGATCAATGGAGCTGTGAGCCCTGTGCGCCGTGCCCCACCTGTTCAATTCGGCAACGGGACGCAGCCACCCGACGGTCACACCAACCATATCAGTGACAGGCGCATTGATCACCACGCCGTCGATCACATCATCAAGCACAGAGGAACCGAAGGTGTAAGAAGGCAGAGCCACTTCCTGACGGCCCATGCGCACCAGCACGTCAGTGCTGGGGATCATCCAGTCCAGATAGGCCAGACGCGCGGTCACGGATTTGCCCGCACCGCCCACACCTGCGGAACCCCAGTCATACTCGTTTGTCGGCCCGCCCTCCGCTGAGGTTCCGCTGGCCTGCAACTGCACACGGCCGGAAAGGTATTCGCCGGCCACCAGATCGAAGTTGATGCGGATACGCTGATCCGCCCTGAAGGAACCATCCGACCCCTTGAGCGCATTGTCTCCCCGCGGATTGTATTGATCGCCGTACAGATTGTCGCCAAAGGTGAAAGAGGTCATCCACTGGCCGGACACCTTCATTTCCACGGCGGATGCGCCGTTGGCGGCGGAGAACACCATGCCTGCGGCCAGAAGAAGCGTAACAAGCTTTTTCATGAAACATTTCCTTAAATAATATGGATTGAATGACGTCGCGCCGCGCGGCCATGAAGTTCAACGCGGGCGCAGGCGAAGACTCTTTCCCGCCCGCCGCTGTTTCTCTCCGGCGGGAAAGCCCCGCCATACCGGAAACTAGAACGCGTAAGTGAAGTTCAGCGTACTGCGGAAGGCGTTGTCGAACTTTTCACTGCGGATACTTTCGTCATAGTCCGTGATCAGGTAGGCGAGCAGCAAGTTGGCGGTCAGATTCTGATACAGCTTGTAGCTGCTCAGGAAGTCGATTTCCCACGCGGAATCCGCCGTGGTCATGTAATCCACAGGACTCATGGAAGAAGGTTTGCTCACTGTGCCGTCGGTAATACGGTTTGTATTGTTGGTTCCCTGAATGTACGTCAATGACAGCCGATGGGTGAGGTCTTCCACAAAAGACACATTCTTCACCCCGGCCTGGATGCCCCAGGTTCCGGCGGGGTTCTTCTTGTCGATGGTGGTAGCAAGCATGCCGTTGGCATGGAAATAAATGGCGGAGGCGTCAAATTCGCCCCCTGCCCCCACATTGAGCATACGGCCGCTCTTCCTGGAATCCGCGTCGTCGCCGGAGGCATACCAGCCACGCAGGAAGGGGGTGGCGAAACGGGTTTTCATTTCCGTGCCCAGAGCGGCGTACCAGCCTTCACGCCTGGCAGTGCCGTCAGCATCGTTGCCGCTGTACAGGAAGTCGGCCGTGAACCGGAAGGGATCGAACATGCTCAGCTCGCCGCCCAGGCCGGCCCAGTAGACGGTGGTGCGGGCGTCGGAGGAGCTTCCAAAGCCCATCATATCCAGACTGCCGGGGCTGACAAGGTTCCCATCGTCATCATAAGAACCGTTGCCGTGCAGGCCGATCATGCCCCACGGGCTGATCTTGAAGCCGTCTCCCGCAAGGTCTACAGACAGAAACGCCAGGTCAACGCTGGTATGCGCGTAATGCGGCGCTCCCCATCTGTTCAGTTCGGCAGAAGGACGCAGCCAGCCCACGGTCACGCCGACCATCTCATTAATCGGAGCGTTCACTACCACGCCGTCAACCGTGCCGGTGTCACCGAGCATGGATCCGGAGAACGTGTAGGAGGGCATGCTCACAACCTGGCGGCCCATGCGCACCAGCACATCGGTGGTGGGAATCATCCAGTCAAGGTAGGCCAGACGCGCGGTCACTTCGTTGCCGGCTCCGCCCACACCGCTCGTGCCCCAGGTGTAATATGCCGGATTGTTCGTACCGTTGGCGGCCTGCAACTGTATGCGGGCGGACAGGCTTTCGCCGGCGGTGATATCCAGATTCAGACGCAGCCGCTGAGCGGCATTGAACGCGCCGTCATCACTATCCTCCCGCAGGGGAGCCGAGCCGTACAGACTGTCGGTAAAAGAGAAGGAAGTCAGCCATGCGCCGGACACCTTGATGTCCACGGCCGACGCGCCGTTGGCGGCGGAAAACACCATGCCCGCGGCGAGGAGGAGGGTAAGGAACTTTTTCATGATGCACATCCTCAGTAAAAGATTTTACTCGGTGTGCAGCACAGTGACGTGCAGCACAGTGACGTGCAGCACTAATGCCCTTGAACGATTCGATTTGTACAAAAAATAATACTGCTTGGCAAGCGTTTTTCGGGAAATTTAAATTTTTTTTGATCGGCTCTATTACAACACCCTGTTGATACCGCTATGCGGGATGTGTATTTTTAGTTCGGCACGGACGGCAACATTCGTTGCCGCAAAGGCACCCCGTGTTCCACACGGGCGAGCGACAGTCGTTAGGCGACGAAGGAGCCTTACGAATGGCGACAGCAGAGATAAGGCGGCATGTATCCACGGCCGGCTCGCTCGCGCCTTCGTGCGGTCAAGGTTAATACGCTCTACTTCTCCGCTCCGCCCCCTTCCGGCGTGAACAGCGGAATGACCTTCCCCAAACTTTCCGCGTCGGCAAAAAGATAGGCCGTGTCCCCTTCTTCCAGCCGGTCTTCGCCACAGGGCGAAGGCAAGGTCTGTCCCTTGCGCAGAATACCCACCACAGTCACATTGTGCAGCCGCCGCAGGTTCAATTCCAACAGGCTCCTGCCGGCCACGGCCGCTCCCGGTTCCACCAGCAGGGCGGAAACGGCATGATCGGAAAGACGGGCGTCCTCCAGAGAAAAGTTGCGTCCGGGCAAATTCAAATCCCGCTCCATGCGGTAATGCTCTCCGCGTATTTCCTGGACAAATCCGGTAATGGTCTGCTGGGGCACCAGATAGTAACCAAGCACCTGGACGAAGATTTCAATGGACGTTTCAAAGTCTTCGGAAATCACGGCCTGTGCCCCGAGTTGACGTAATTCGGCATCTCCACTGACGAAGCGGGTTCGGGCCACGATATTCAGATTGGGGTTGAGCTTGTGAGCCCGGTGGATCACGCCGCGCACGGCGGCGCTGTCGGAAATGACCACGGCCAGAACGCGGGCGCGTTTCACCCCGTAATGTTCCAGCGTCATGGGGTCGCTGGCGTCGCCGTGATGAATGGGTTCTGTGTCCCGGTAACGGCTGACAGTGTCCGGGTTCATTTCCAGCACAACATAGGGAATGCCTGCCTTGCGGGCAGTACGCGCCAGATGTTTGCCGCCGATGCCGAAGCCGATGATCATGAGGTGATCGCGCAATTCGTCCCTTGTCTCTCCGGCTGCGCCGTACTCCTTCTCTCCTGCCGCATCATGCGCCCCGCGCCCGCCGAAAAGCGAGGCAATTTTTCCGGCAACCACAGGCGCGGCGCCCATCATGAACGGCGTGGCCACCATGGTCAGAATGCTGGAAGCCAGAAATACCTGATAGCCAAGGTTGTCCAGCAGGCCAACCTCCACGCCGCTGCGCGCCAGCACAAAGGAAAATTCTCCAATCTGGCTGATGCTCATGGCCGCCATGATGCATACGCGCAAGGGGTAGCGCAGGAGCAGCATCGCCGCCAGGGCCGCCAGCGTCTTGAAAAGCAGCAGCGCCACCGCCAGCAGCAGAATCGGCCCCACATGGGTAAAGGCAAAATCCACATCCAGCAGCATGCCGATGGAAATGAAGAAAAGACTGGTGAAAATCATCTTGAACGGCAAAACCCCTTCCACCACGCTCAGGCTGTATTCCGACTCTGCCAGCAAAAGCCCGGCCATGAACGCGCCCAGAGAAAGGGAAAGCCCCAGCCAGGCCGTGCCGATGGCTATGGTGAGGCAAATGCCGAGCGTGCCGATAAGCAGCAGTTCCCGGCTGCGCGAACGCACAATCATGAGCATGAGCCTGGGCAGCACATGCTTGGCCAGAATCCAGCCGCCGCCCAGTATCGCCACAGTGCGCGCGCCGGAGAGCAGCAGCTCCGCCGCACCCGCGTTCTGCTGCCCGGAAAGCAGCGGAACAAGCAGCATCATGGGCACAATGGCAAGATCCTGAAAAATCAGCACGGCCAGGGCCAGCCTGCCCTGCGGAGATTCCGACTGCACCTTCTGCTGGTACAGGGTCAGCACAATGGCTGTGGAAGACAGCGCGGCGATACAGCCGAAGAACACGCCTTCCGTCATGCTGTGCCCGCTGAACAGGCTCAAAGGCGTAAAAATGAGAATGGTCGCCCCCACCTGCGCCGTTCCACCAAGAAATACCGGTTTTTTCAGCCGGGAAAGCTCCTCCCCCGACATTTCCAGGCCAATGGTGAACATGAGCATCACCACGCCCACTTCGGCAAGCAGTTCGACGGCCTTCACGTTTTCCACCAATCCGAAGGCCGTGGGGCCGCAAAGAACGCCGGAAATAAGCAGCCCTACAATGGAAGGGAGCCGGATCTTGCAGCAGACCAGCAGCACCAGAAGGGAGAGGCAAAACATGCGGGCGATATCGGGAAGCAGAGGAATATCCATTGCACGGCTCCTGAACATTTCGGGCGGGTAAACCCGCGCGGGGCTGCTGACAACGTCAGCAGCCCCGAAAATTGCGAGCCGGTCGCGGCTTCGCCGCGCCGTAAAACGAACGACTTTCGTGCCTTCGTCAAGCCGCTTTGCGGCTTGGGCGGCGCATACTCCGCAAAGCGGGGGGCATCAGTCCGGGGCAGGCAAACCCGTGCGGCCTTTTTTCCGCAAGACGGGCCTTACGTCAAGAGGATCGTTCGGCATTCGTGTACATGCGCGCGGGAATGAATCCCGACGCGCCCTCATGCCTCACTCCAGGCGCCGCACACGGCGCGACTCCGTCGGGTTTGGATCGTTCGGCATGCGTGGACTGCGGCCTGTACAGTTTCACAACTATGCCGGAACCTCGTTCTGTCCCGTCTCTGATTTTTCCCGTCTGTGCCGCGATGCCGCAATCTTGACCCGCTGAAAACAAAACACGTCGAAATTCATGCTCTCTTCTTTTTCCCCCGGCGTCGCTGCCACGGCATCCTTTACGGCGCACTCGGCTCTGGCCAGCGCCCGATGTCCGCCGCCGGTTCCTGAACCTTCAAAGGTCAGCGACGCGATATGCCCCATATCCGCACGCGCCAGGCCGCCGCGAAAGACGGCCACCAGGGTGTCGCCGCAGCGTCCGCACACCACCACCCAGCGCAGCCCGTGCACCCGCAGAAAAAAATCAGCCACCACAACCAGAACGTCGGAGCTTTCCGCCTCGCCCAGCCAGGTATAGCTCCCGCCGGCGCAGGGGCGCAGACTGGCGAAGGCGCGGGAAAAATAGGGCAGCCATTCCGGCAGATACTCGCTGCTCATGATCCGGGTAAGCAGCGCGGGGTCGGCAAAACGGGTCAGATAATGATAGGCGCGGATATCCACTTCCGTACTGTTACGCCCGAAGGTGTTGGTATCTGTGCGGATACCATATTGAAGCGCCGTGGCCAGCCGTCTGCCGGGCCGCAATCTCGCGTTGTACAAAAACTCGGTCATAAGCGTGCTCGTGGCCCCGATATCCGGCCTGATTTCCTGAAACGGCGCGGGGAACGGGGTCGGCGGCTTGGGATGATGATCGATAATCACCGAAAAATTCACGTCGTCGAATGCCGGGCTGTGATGCGGCTGAGAATCCACAATGGCGAAACGCTGAAAGCCGGGGGCGAGCGAAGGTTCCCATTTGACCACGGGAACGCCCAAATAGCGCAGCATGGCCAGATTGTCCGGGCGCGTCACTTCGTTGATGCGGCCGATAGTCACACTGTGCACCCGCTTGCTGATCAGCCGCTGAAAGGCAAAGGCTCCGGCAATAGCGTCAGGGTCGGCGCTGATCAGCACCATCCAGTTGTCATCCCGGTTGAGCAAGGTCTGCAATTCGGTCAGACGTGACGAAAGCTTGCGAAAATACGCCATATGTTCACCCTTTTCGTTCCCGGCCTTTCCCGTTCAGGCACGGCCGAGAATTTCCTCCAGCTCCGGCAGGGAAAGCAGAATGCCTTCCCAGTCGAATACCTCCACCAGATGCGTCACGTTCGCCGGAAGCAGCGGAAGCGCCCGC
>CAJTSU010000087.1:7081-10366 GCA_910579055.1 uncultured Mailhella sp.
GGGGAGCCAGTCTTTCTGGCCCGGCGTCAGCCCGGTCAGGGGCAAATGCCGGTCGCGCGGCATGCCGGCCGGGCCGGGAGCGGACCAGTGGAGCAGCCTCACCCGCTTCAGAATGTCCGGGCGCACGCTGTCCCCTTCCTGCCCATAAGCCAGAGTGTGCGCCATGTCCAGACACAACGACGCATCATCCGCCCCGCATGCTGCGTCAAGCAGGCGGAACGGCGCGCCCCGCACGTTTTCCAGCGCGATGTCGCGCGGCTGTTCTCCAGACTCCCGCCAGATGCGAAAAAACGCTTCCAGCCACGACGCCGCACTTCCTGTTCCCCCGGCTTGATTCCCCTCCGGCGGGGCGGGCAAATGCAGCACGCCGAAACGGGGATGCAAAAAAGCCGCCCGCCGCCACACGGCAAGGGCCAGTTCCGCCGCCCGCTCCCCCTGGGCCCGCGCTTCTCCCGGATCGGAAGCAAGAGCGCGCTGCCCCGGCAGATCGGAAGGCAAATGCGCGTGCCAGCGCAGAGGAAGCCCGGCCAGCCCCCGCGGAAGCTCGATTTCCGGCATGTGCGCCGAACTTTCCGCCTCAAACAGGCACAGCCCGATTTCCGGCACGCGCCCGGCCAGAAAGCGCGCATTTTCCGCCGCGGTGCCGGGCTTCACCCAGGACGGCACGGCCCAGGGGCAAATCTGCTTCGTTCCGCACGGCTTCACTCTGGACAATCCCCGCCGCCCGGCGTAGTTTTTTCCATCATGGAATATCGCTCTCCTCAAACCGCGGCCCCCTCTCCTGTGCGCTGTCCTTTTCTTCAGGTGCGCCCTTTGGTGCTGGCCTCTTCCTCGCCGCGCCGCCAGGATTTCCTGCGCGATCAGGGGCTTGATTTCCGCATTCTGCCCGCCCGGACAGAGGAAGTCCGCCCTGTGCCGGAAGAGGATCCGCACGGCTATGTTCTGCGCACAGCCCGATCCAAGGCTGAAAACGTCCGCTCCTCGCTCATGGCCGAACTCGCGTCGTTTCCCTCGCGGTCCGGCTCCCCCGCCCCACTGGTGCTGGCGGCCGATACCATAGTCGTACTTGACGGCGGCATTTTGGGCAAGCCCGCAGACCGCTCCGAGGCTGTGGCCATGCTGGAGCATCTGGCCGGACGCGTGCACACGGTCATCACCGCATGCTGCCTCTGGCCTGCGGAAGACCCCGCGCCATGCGCCGAGTTCGCGGACTCCACCGACGTCCGTTTCGCCCCGTGGCCGCGCGAACTGCTTGAAGCCTACGCCGCCACCGGAGAACCGCTGGACAAGGCCGGAGCCTATGGCATACAGGGTAAAGGAGCCTTTCTTGTCGAGCGTATTGAAGGCTCGTGGTCCACGGTGGTGGGCCTGCCCGTCAGCCGCGTCATGCGGGCGCTGCTTGACTGCGGTGCGCTGCTTTCTCCCGCATGCCCCGCGCCCGCTCACGCCGGAACAACCGCATTACCTCAGCAAGGAGAACCCCTATGAGCTTTGCCGAACTCGTCGCCGCCTCCCGTACCTGCCGTTATTTTCAAAACTCCGTGCAACTGACCGAAGGCGCCCTGTCCGATCTGGTGAGCATGGCCCACCTCGCGCCCAGCGCGCGCAACCTCCAGCCCCTGCGCTACGCTCTTGTCCTCTCGCCCGAGGCACGGAAGGAATTCTTCCCCCTGCTGAACCTGGCGGGCGGACGTTCCGCCGAAGAACGCGCGGACGAAAAGCGCCACCCCGCCGGGTATATCGCGCTTATTGCCCCCAGGGGCTTGAACGATTTCGGCATCATGGACATCGGCATCGCCGCGCAGACGATCAATCTCGGCGCGCGAGCCGCCGGTCTGGCCTGCTGCATGATCGGAGCATACAACAAGCCCGCGGCGGACGCCTTTCTCGGCGTGCCGCAAGGCATGGAATCCCGCCTGGTGCTGGCCCTCGGCGCTCCTGACGAAGATTGCCGCCTCACCGGCCCCAACGCGGACGGCAGTCTTTCCTATTACAACGACGAGGCAAAGGTTCACTGGGTGCCCAAGCTTCCGCTCACCGACGTCATCATGCTTGTAAAGTAGGAGCCTGTCTTATGGATATCGCCCCGTTCCGGCGGGAAATCGTTTCCGCCGCGCTTGCCGTGCAGGAAAAGGCTCCGTTGGTGCATAACATTACCAATTATGTGGTCATGCAGGTAACGGCCAACGCCCTGCTGGCCGCCGGGGCCTCTCCGCTCATGGCGCACGCCCCGGAAGAGCTGGACGAACTGCTTGCCATTGCCTCCGCTCTGGTGCTCAACATCGGCACGCCGGATCAGGCATGGCTGAACTCCATGCGCCTGGCCGGGGAATATGCCGCCCGGCACGGCGTGCCCGTCGTGCTTGATCCCGTGGGAGCCGGAGCATCCCGGCTGCGCACGGAAGCCGCGCGGAATCTTCTGCATGCCGCGCAGCCCGCCGTTCTGCGCGGCAACGGATCGGAAATTCTGGCTCTTGCCGCGGCGGAGGGGCTTTCCTCTCTGGAGGCCGCCACCAGAGGCGTGGACAGCACGAAAGACAGTGCGGGCGCCGTGGCGGCGGCCCGCGAACTGGCCCGGCGCAACGGCTGTGTCGTCAGCATCAGCGGTGAAACCGACTACGTCACCGACGGCGATGCCGTCTTTGCCGTCAAAGGCGGTTCGCCCCTCATGAGCCGGGTCACAGGCATGGGCTGTTCAGCCAGCGCACTCACCGCCGCTCATGTGGCCGTGGCCGCAACCCCGCTGGCCGGAGCCGCCGCGGCCATGGCCGTGATGGCCGAAGCAGGCGAAACGGCGGCGAGACAGGCGGAGGGGCCGGGCAGCTTCCTCTCCCGGTTTCTTGACGCCCTGTATCTGCTGGACGCGCGGCTTCTTGAACAGCGCGTGTTTCCGGCATAGGCGGGGAGGGCCTGCGATGAACTGGAGAGAACACCCCGACTGGCGCGTCTATCTGGTGACGGACAGGGAACTCTGCCTCGGCAGGCCCCTGGAGGATGTCGTCCTCCGGGCCGTGGCCGGGGGCGCGACCATGGTGCAGCTGAGGGAAAAGGAGGCATCCTCACGGGACTTTCTGGCCCTGACCCGGCTGCTTGTACGGGAGCTGCACGGGCGGGGCGTGCCGCTTGTCGTCAATGACCGGGCGGACATTGCCCTGGCCGGAGGAGCGGCGGGCCTGCATGTGGGGCAGAGCGATCTTCCGCCCGCGGACGCCCGCGCGCTCATGGGCCCGGACGCCATCATCGGGCTTTCCGTGGAAAACATGGCCCAGCTTGAGGCGGCGCTGG
>CAJTSU010000087.1:10462-14539 GCA_910579055.1 uncultured Mailhella sp.
CCATCGGCGGCATCCACGCAGGCAATGCGGCGGAGGTCATTGCGGCGGGAGCGGACGGGCTGGCCGTGGTTTCGGAAATCTGCTCCGCGCCGGACCCGGAAGCGGCGGCGCGCTTTCTGCGAGGGCTGTTCTAGAGTATTCCGCGTTTCAGACCTTCCGCCGCATCTCCACACGGCACAGAATAACCGCCGTCACCACTGTGGCGGCCATATCCGCCGCGGGCAGGCTGTACCACACGCCGTCAAGCCCGAACCAGCGGGGCAGAAGCAGCAGACAGGGAATAAGGAACAACATCTGGCGCGACAGGGAAAGAAAGCTGGCCACAGACACCAGCCCGATGGCCTGAAAATAGGCTGAAACCACAATCTGCCACCCGACGATGAAAAACACCGCCGTACACGCCCGCAAGGCATGGGCGGAAAGCTCCAGCAGATCGGGATGCTCAGTGAACATGCGGGCCAGAGGATCCGGGGCAAACTGGAAGGCAAGCCAGCCCAGCGAGGTGATGGCCGCGCCCGCCCCCATGCCCAGCCACAGCGTGCGGCGTACGCGATCCGGACGCCCCGCGCCGAAGTTGTAGCCGATTATGGGCTGCATGCCTTGGGTCAGCCCCATGACCACCATGCCGAACAGCATGACCAGCCGGTTCAGGATGCCGTAGGCCCCGATGGCCAGGTCGCCTCCGTAACGGCTCAGGCTGCGGTTGATGAGGATCACCACCAGACAGGCGCAGGCGTTCATGAAAAAGGGCGGCAGGCCCACCGCCAGAATCTCCCGGCACAGGGCGGGGCGGAAGCGGAAAATGCCCGCCCGGAAGCGCACAGGTGAACTCCCGCCGAAAAAGTGCAGGAGCAGCCAGCCGCAGGAGGCCGTCTGCCCCAGCACCGTGGCCAGAGCCGCGCCGCGCATCCCCCATCTGAAGGAAAATATGAACAGCGGAGCAAGCACGATATTCACGGCCACACTGACCAGCGCGGTACACATGGCCTTGGCGGGATGCCCCGAGGCGCGCATGACGTTGTTCAGCCCCAGCATGAGAAAACCTATGGGCAGCCCTGCCAGCAGAACCACGATGTAATCGAGCGCATAGGGACGCGTGGCGTCGCTCGCGCCGAACAGGGTCAGGATCGGCTCAATGAAGGCATAGAACGCAAGCCCAGCTACAACGCTGACCACGGCGTTCATGATCACCACCTGCCCCAGCACCTGCCCGGCCCGTTCCTCATTCTTCCGGCCCAGCTCAATGGAACACACGGTCGCGCCGCCCACCGCCACCATCATGCACAGCGCCATGATCAGATTGAAGAGCGGAAAGTTCACCGCCAGGCCGGAAATGGCCAGCGGCCCCACGCCGTGCCCGATGAAGATGCCGGCAATGATATTGTAGAGCGAAGTGATCGTCATGCCGATAATGGCGGGCAGGGAATATGCCGGCAGCAGACGGCTGATGGGTGCGTTGGCAAGCGCTCTGGTTCTGTCGTCCATATGTCTCTCCATGTGGGGCGGCGTCTTCCGGAACGCCGCGCCGATAGCCGAATTTTCGCGGGAAAAGTGAGCTTACTCCCTGACCCCGCTTCCTGCAAGACGCCGGCGCGCAACACGTGTGCGCCTGTAAACATAACTCAGATACCGGAACAGGGGGCCGACGTTTGAACGTCGGCCCCCTGTTCCGGTATCGACCTTAAGCGGCGCTCTACGGCTCTATGACATGCGGTACAAAGCGCGAAAGATCGCCGGTCACGGGGCTGTCATCCTCCCGGATGCCCAGCCCGCACGCCTTGCCTCCCACTATCCAGACCCCGCAAATCGGGCCATGGCCGTCCACAAACGGCGGCGGGCACAGTTCCTGCCCGATGAAGCCTTCCGCTCCGTACACGCCCTCCGTGCCGTAAACCAGACTGCGATCCTTGAAAATCCGGATGTTCGCCCCTTCGCGCGAGAGCAGGGGCTTGAGTACATAATCCCTGACCGGAGCGAACCAGGCGGGGTCATGGAACCAGGCCGGGAGCAGATTGGGGTGCCCCTCGTGCCGCTCCCAGAGCAGAGGCAGAATGCCCTTGTTGGACAGCACCATTTTCCAGGCGGGTTCCACAAAGGTGGTGTCCGAGCGCGTAACATTGTCGGCAAAGGCGTCATGCCAGATATATTCCCACGGATACAGCTTGAACAGCCAGTGAATCGGATCGTTGTCCGGATCGATGAACAGCCCCTGCGCGTCCGTGCCGATATCTTCCATGAAAATCTGCCTGCCCCGGATACCGGCCTGGGCCGCGCAGTCCATGACGTATTCCACTGTGGCGCGGTCTTCCTCCGTGTCCTTCATGCTGGCGAAGTGCATGAGGCCGGGCACACGAAACGAGGCAAAGGTTTCGCACAGCCGTTCCTGAATGCTGTTGAACTGATCCGCCCCTTCCGGCAGCCGCCCCGCCGCCAGACAATCTTCCAGCCACAGCCACTGGAAATAGGCCGATTCATAAAGGGATGTGGGCGTATCGGCATTGTATTCATAGAGCTTGGCCGGGCCGTGCCCGTCATAGGCAAAATCAAAACGGCCGTACAGCGACGGCTCGTTGCGCTGCCAGCTGTCCCGAATCATGTCCCAGAACCGGGGCGGTATGGCCAGCTTTGCGAGCAGTTCCTCGCTGTTTACAATATCGGCGGCCAGATCCAGGCACATGTCGGCCAGTTCCTGCGCCGGATCTTCCAGGCCCGATTCGATTTCCTCCAGGCTGAACGCGTAACAGGCGGATTCGTCCCAGTACAGCTGGCCGTTGACGTGATGGAAAAAGAAGCCGTTGTCTTCCGCAATTCGTTTCCAGTCGGGCCGCGGTTCAATGGGCATGCGTCTCATGAGGAAGCCTTGGCCCCGCCGGAAAAGCCCCCGCGCGAGCCGGAGCCGGAGCGGCTCACTACGGGCTTGGCGTTATGCTGCATGCTCTGGACAATGCGGGGCGAAGGATTTGCCACCTTGCCGCCGGGGCCGGGCTTGATCGTGTCGCCCGCGGCGGTGCGGTAGGAAGGCCCCTGCGCCGGATTCGCCGCCGGATCACGATACAGCCCCTGCGCGCCCTGCATCATGCCGCTGCTTCCCATAAAGCGTCCGGCCATGAAGCCGGCCAGCATGGGCATCCACATGCTGCCGCTGTTGTGCCGCACAGTCGTGCCATTCTGCTGATCCGCGTGAACGCAGGCTTCCACGCCGAACTGCGCCTCGCATTCTTCCCGCGAAGAAAAGCGCGGCACCTGAGCCGCGGCATCCGCGGCCATCTGCTTGCATTGCGCCTCGTCAAATATCCCGCTGGATACGCACTCATTCAGCGAGGAAAACGTGTACATGCCCTCTTGTTCCGTTTTTTCGGAACCGCAACCTGCCCCGGCAAGGCTGAGAGACCCCATGAGAATCAGCGAGATGCCTTTTGAACGTTTCATTGACGACTCCCAAAACTGTTTTTTGTTCTCAATTACCGCAACGGGAGAGGAAGCGCAAGGATCAGCCTCTTGTCAAGCGGGGCCGAACATTCTATCATGTCCGCAGCTGGGGGAGCCGAAAGGCTGAGAGTGGGCATGTCCCTGACCCTTGGAACCTGATGCGGATCATGCCGCCGAAGGGAAGCGCCGCCCGCCGATATTGCAAATGCCCGCTTCCGCGGGCGTTTTTCGTTTCCTCCCCCGCCTCATACTCTTTCAGGCGAGGTTCCCATGCTTCTCATCATCAACGGACAGAAACAGGAACACGCGGACGGCATCACGCTGGGCGCGCTGCTGGAAACGCTGCGGCTCCCCCTTTCCGGGGTGGTGGTGGAGCGCAACCGCGAAATCGTGCCGCGCGCGGCCCTGCACGATCTGGCGCTGACCGGGGGCGACAGCCTCGAAATCGTGCGTCTGGTCGGCGGTGGCTGACCGCGGCTTCGCCATCCCGTCAGAAATGTCGCTGAAGGCTCTGTCGCAGAACCGTGCTGATGGCGTTGCGCGAGGCGCACGGCTCCGCTCGGCAACGGGCATGGACAGCAGAGCAAGCTCCAGCGGAGGCGTGAAACCTGCGCGCCAGAACATAGGATCCTGGCTGGAAGATACTTT
>CAJTSU010000088.1 GCA_910579055.1 uncultured Mailhella sp.
GTCAGCAGCCCCGAAAATTGCGAGCAGGCCGCGGCTTGGCCGCGCCGTAAAGCGAACGATTTTCGTGTGTTTCCGTCAAGCCGCTTTGCGGGGTTTGTCATCAGTACGCGCCGCGCAACGCTATCAACACGGCTCTATGACAGAGCCTCATTTTTTGACCTGCTCACCTTTTTTGGGCTGCCGGCATTGCCGGCAACCTTTTTTATTTCCCACGGCATATTCCCCAGGCAAAGAATAGTGCACAACTGCACAGTTTAAATATTTTACCGTGCATTGCCACAACACGCGAGTATCAATCCCCAGCTAATCTACTGGAATAACAATATATTATCTTTCCGTCCCAAGCATTGCCCTTTTGCAACAAAACAGAAAACATTCTTGATAGTTTGCGGGTGAAGAAATTTCTTCCCTTCCGTATTTCTCTGTACCGTTCCCTAATACCCTCATATTATTTTGTTTATTAAAAAATGTACATTTGGCTCAATTTGTTGATTTTTATAATTCAGTTTTTCACAAAGGCACATTTTTTGCTTTTGTCAAAACCAGTTGGTTCACGCTCCAGGGGTCATCTGACTGTTGGGGCATCTTAAAGCGCCGACGGCTCAGGGAGCGGCCCCCTCCGTCGCACATGCAACCTGCCGCAATGGAGTATGACTATGAAACGTCTTCTGACTCTGGGCACCGCCCTTTCGCTTTTCTTGTGCGCAATAAGCGCGCAAGCCGTGGAATACAAAAAAATGACCATCCGTGTCGCCACGGCCAACCCTCAGGGTTCGCTCCACGTCACCGCGCTTGAAAAATTCAAGGAAATCATCGAAACCGAGTCCAACGGAGCCATTACGGTACAGACCTTCTACGGAGGCTCACTGGGTGACGAGCAGGCCAATGTGAAGCAGTGCCGCGACGGCGAACTTAACGTCACCGTCACGAGCTGCGGCAATGTGACCCCCTTCGCCCCCTCCGCCGGCGCGATCTACCTGCCCTACCTGTTCCCGAAACTTGAGGACGCCAAAAAACTGTTCATGAACAAGGAGTTCACGGACACTCTGGCCGAGGCCATGGTAAAGGAAAGCAGAACCCGCCCCCTGGGCTGGCTCATCGGCGGCTACCGTCATATCACCAACTCCAAGCATCCCATCACCAAGATGGCAGACCTGAAAGGGCTCAAAATCCGCGTGCCGGCAGTGGAACTTCAGCTTGCCGCCTTTCGCTCCTGGGGTACGGAACCGCATCCCCTGGCCTGGTCCGAAACCTTCAACGGGCTCCAGCAGGGCGTGATAGACGGGCAGGAAAATCCCCACACCATCAACCGCGATCAAAAATTCTGGGAAGTACAGAAGTACGTCACCGAAAGCCATTACCTGCTGTGGGTCGGGCCCATCCTGGCCGGCGAACGCTGGTACCGCAAGCTTGACGCGGACACCAGGGCTCTGGTGGACAAGGCCGCGGCCGAAGCGGTGCAGACGGAATGGAGCTGGTCCGATGAACAGGACGCCATTGCCCGGCAGGACTGCATTGAGCACGGCATGGTCATTGACCAGTTGACCGACGAAGCCGCATGGCTTGAGGCCGCCCGCAACGTATGGCCCGACTTCTACGACAAGGTTGGCGGCAAGGCATTGGTAGACAAGGCTGTCGCCATCATGAACGCAAATTGACCGCACGGCGGAAAGCATTCCGGCTCAATATGCCCGGGGCGGCCTTCAGGCCGCCCCGGCGGAACACCATCTCCTTTCCCTACCTCTACCGGATACTCTTATGGCCATACTGAAAAAAATCTATGACTACTTTGAAGAAGGCATGTGCGCGATCATGTTGAGCGTGATGATCCTGTGCCTTACCGCGCAGGTCGTCGTCCGCATGACGCTGGGTTCTTCCATCGCCTGGACCGAAGAGCTTTCCCGCTACACCTTTCTGTGGACAGTTTACCTTGGGGCGGCGCTGGTCGCAAAAAAGGGCGCGCATGTGCGCGTCACGGCTCAATTTCTCAAAATGAACGACCAGCAGCGCATGTTTTTCCGGATTCTGGCTGACGCCATATGGGTTTGCTCGCTCCTGTTCATTGCCTGGAATATCCTGCCGGTTATCGAAGAAGGTTTTGAATTCCCCGAAATGTCCCCCACCATGCACTTCGCCAAGGCCTGGGTGGAATGTGTCATTCCCTTCAGCTTCGTGCTTATCGCCTGGCGCGTGGCCTCCGATTACTTCATACGCTGGAAACAGGGCACACTGCGCCGGCTGATCCGCTTTGAGGAGGATGTCTGATGTCCACGATGGAAATTGCCCTCATCACGCTTGCGGTGACCATACTTTTGGGCATGCCCATTTTCATGTCGCTCATTATCGCCTCCTCGGCGGCTTTGCTGCTGGGCGACAGCATGCTCCCTCTTTCCGTCATCCACAACTCACTGTTCGAAGGCATCAATATCTTCACGCTGCTGGCCATTCCCTGTTTCGTTGTGGCCGGCTCGCTGATGGAATACGGCAATATCACACGACAAATCATTGATGTGGCCAAAATGCTTGTGGGGCGCATGTACGGCGGCCTCGGCATAACCACTATCCTGGCCTGCACGTTCTTCGCCGCCATTTCCGGTTCCGGGCCGGGCACCGTGGCCGCAGTGGGTGCGATTATGGTTCCCGCCATGATCCGGCGGCGGCCGCATCCTCCGGCGGCACCATCGGCATTATGATTCCTCCTTCCAACCCCATGATTATTTACGCTATTCTGGGCAATCTGTCGGTAACGGCCATGTTCACGGCGGGCTTTATTCCCGGCGCGCTGGTGGCCTTCGCCATGATGGGCACAGCCTACCTCATCGCGCGGCGCAAGGGCTTCAAGGGCGACGACGACACCCCGCCCTTCAGCCTGCCGCTGTTCATCCGCACCTGCGGCAAAAGCACCTTTGCCCTCCTGACCCCGGTGCTCATTCTCGGTTCCATCTATTCCGGCTTCGCCACCCCGGTGGAAGCTTCCGTCGTTGCCATCATGTGGTCGCTGTTCGTGGGCTTCGTCATCAACCGCGCCCTGAAACCCAGACACATCTATCTCGCTCTGCAGGAAGGCGCCATGACCTGCGGCGCGGTGCTGATCATCGTGGGAGCCTCCACCCTGTTCGGCAAAATTCTCACCTACGAGCAGGCTCCGCAAAAGCTCGCCCAGATGGTGCTCGGCTTCACCAGCAACCCCACCGTGGTGCTGCTGCTCATCATCGCCGTGCTCTATGCGCTGGGCATGTTCATGGAAACCCTGTCCACCCTGATTATCCTGGTTCCGGTTATTCTGCCGGTGATCATCCAGCTGGGTATCGATCCCATCCATTTCGGCATCATTCTGGTACTCACCAATGAAACCGCCCTGCTCACGCCCCCGCTTGGGGTAAATATCTTTGTCTCCTCCCGGATCGCAGGCATCTCGGTGGAAAGAAACGCGCTGGCCGTACTGCCCTATGTGGGAACGCTGACCCTGTGCGTACTGCTCATTGCCTTCTTCCCGTCCATAGCTACATGGCTGCCCAGATTCCTGGGGTATGGACTCTAGCTCGTCCACCAGGGCGGGCCTTTCCCGGCAACAAGCTTCCCCCGAATTCCCGCTTTGCAAGGGTACACGCTTTCGTGTACCCTTATTATATTATGCTGGAACATTATCTTGAGCAGCTCTGCGACGCATTTCAGGATGCCATTTGCATTTCCGATCGCACCGGAATCGCGGTGCTGATTAACAAACGCTACACGGAAATCTGCGGCATCGCCAAGGAAGACATCATCGGCAAGTCCGTCCTGGACATGAAAGGACAGGGCTTTTTCGACGTGATCCTCAACCCGGAAGTCATACGTACCGGCCAGGTGACAACCAATGTCCAGCATACGGCAGGAGGACGCAAACTGATTCTGGAGGGCTACCCCATCATTGATGAACAGGGAAACGTGGCCTACTGCCTTACCTTTATTCGCGACGTGACCACGTTGTCCGAACTGCGGGCGCAGCTCACCGCACAACGCGAACTGCTGGAAACCTTTCAGAAGCTGAGCAGCGACGCCTCCGAACTGCCCTGCTATCCTCGCGTGGTGCACAGCACGGCCATGCGCGCCCTTTACGCGGATATGGACGCCATTGCGGGAACCGACGCCACCGTCCTTCTGCTCGGAGAAACAGGCGTGGGTAAGGATATCCTTGCCCACGCCATCCATAACGCGAGCAGCCGGGCCAAACGGGCCTTCATCAAGGTGGATTGCGGAAGTATTCCAGAAAACCTCATTGAAACCGAGCTGTTCGGATACGAGGCGGGAACTTTTTCCGGCGCGAACAAAAACGGCAAGGCAGGACTTATTGAAGCAGCAGCCGGGGGGACACTGTTTCTCGACGAAATCGGCGATCTGCCCATGCTTATGCAGACACGCCTGTTGCGCGTGCTTCAGGACGGCGAAATCATGCGCGTGGGCGCAACCTGCGCGAAAAAGATGGATGTGCGCTTCATTGCCGCCACCAATAAGGAGCTGGAACGGGAAGTGGCGCGCGGCAACTTCCGCAGTGATCTCTATTACCGGCTGAAGGTGGCGGTGCTCAAAATCCCGGCCCTGCGCCGGCGCAAAGCCGATATCCTGCCTTTGGCCCGCGGCTTTCTCAAGTACTATGGCGCAAAATACCACAAGAGCATGCGTTTTTCCGACGCGGCGGAAGCAGCTCTGCTCGCTTATGCCTGGCCCGGCAACGTGCGCGAACTGGAAAACCTTGTCCAGGGGCTGGTCGTCACTGGTAAAAGTGAACTCATCGACGTTTCGACCCTGCCTCTTCCCCTGGCCCGCGCAGGAAAC
Source organism: uncultured Mailhella sp. (assembly GCA_910579055.1). Lineage (GTDB taxonomy): Bacteria > Desulfobacterota > Desulfovibrionia > Desulfovibrionales > Desulfovibrionaceae > Mailhella. Next base: position 4,816 of record CAJTSU010000088.1, read on the forward strand.
GGCAAATCCCCCTCGCCGGACATCTCGTTTAAGCCGGACCTTATCGATCCGGAAGGAAAAACCTACAAAGAACTGATGAAGGAACTGGAAAACAACCTGCTGCGAACACTTCTCGCCCGCTTCGGCACTATCAGTGAAGTAGCCCGCCACCTGGCCGTGGATCGCTCCACCATCTTTCGCAAGGTTAAAGAAATGCAGAAAGATGAAGGGCTCTGACGATATCAGCAGCCTCTGAAAGGCCCGGTTTACCGGGCCTTTTCTCACATCATTTCTTTCAGCGTTTTCTCCAGAGCTTCTGTAAAAAGCTCCAGGTCTGCCTCGGCAATATTCAACGGCGGCAGAAGGCGCAGGGTTTTCCCGTAAGCCAGATTAAGCACAAAGCCCTTGTCCAGCAGGCTTTCCCACACCTTCCGGCAATCATCCTCAGGCAAGTCCAGCTCCACACCGATGAGCAGCCCTTTTCCGCGCACTTCCCGTACGCTGCCGGGAACCCTTTCCCCCATTTCGCGGAACCGGGCCCGCGCCCGTTCGCCCAGCTCCGCCGCGCGGGCCACCAGGCCGTCGCGCTCCATAATTTCCAATACCTTGAGGCCCACAGCCGTTACCAGGGCACCGCCGCCAAACGTTGTGGCATGGCTGCCGTAATCAAAACCCCGCGCCACTTCATCCGTGGCCATCATCGCGCCAAGCGGCAGGCCATTGGCCATGGACTTGGCCGAAGTGAAGAGATCCGGCTCCACGCCATAGTGCTGGAAAGACCAGAATTTTCCGCTGCGGCCCATGCCCGCCTGCACTTCATCGGCCATGAACAGCACGCCGCGCTCAAGGCACAGATCACGCAGGGCCGTCGCATATTCCGCTTCCAGCGGGAACACCCCGCCTTCGCCCTGGATCATTTCCACCAGCACCGCGGCCGTATCCGGTGTCATCGCCCGTTCCAGAGCATCAATATCGCCCCAGGCCACGCGCAAAAAACCGTCCGGCAAAGGTGTGAACCCTTCGGTGTGCTTGCCCGTGGCCGCCAGTGTGGCCATGGTCCGGCCGTGGAAACAATTCTCCAGCGTGATCACCCGCCAGGCGTTGCGGCCCTGCACAAGCTGCTGATAACGCCGCGCGATTTTGATCGCCGCTTCGTTGGCTTCCGCTCCGGAATTGCAAAAAAAGGCCTTGCCCGCGTGACTGGTGGCAAGCAGCTTTTCCGCGAAATTGAGTTGTTCTTCCTGATAAAAAAGATTGCTCACATGGATGAGCTTGCGAGCCTGGCGTGCAATAACTTCCGCAATTTCTTCGTTGCAGTGCCCAAGCCCCGTCACCGCAATGCCCGCCAGCAAGTCCACGTATTCCTTGCCGTCCGCATCCCACAGGCGCGCACCTTCGGCACGAACCACCGACAGCGGATAACGGCTGTAGGTACGACACAAAAGCTGCTGTTCCCGTTCACGGAAGCGTTCCAGCGACGCGCTCATGGCAATGCTCCTTATCTGAAGGCAGTTTAACACGATCCGCAGCGGAGCAATACTCAGCACAGACCGTTCAGGTTATGTTCATCAAGGCTCTGTTGTAGAACTGTGTTGATGGTGTTGCGCGAGACGTGTATTTTTACTGCGGCATGGGCGGCAACATTCGTTGCCGTAAAGGCAGACCGTGTTCCACACGGGCGAAAGGCATGTATCCACGCCTGACTCGCTCGCGCCTCCGGCGGTCAAGGATAATTTCAACACTATTCTGGAACAGAGCCTTACCAATCCAACGTGCCTTTAAACGCGCGGGCCAAATCTTCCACATCGTGGGCAAACAGAGGGTCATGACCGGATACGAAGGAAAGAGCCCCCTCACGCACTTCACCGATGCGCGAGGCGCTGACGCCGATCTGTGCTGCGAACATCGCTTCAAAAGCCGGAACATCGCTCCTGGCCACGCTCACCAGCAAGCGGCTGGCGGATTCGCCGTACAGGCGTTCGGTAAGCGTCAGAGACTCCACGGCCTTCACGGCTTCCACGTCCACCACCGCGCCGATACGGCCGCCGATGCACATTTCCGCCACGGCCACGGCCAAACCTCCGTCAGAAAGGTCGTGGCAGGCGGACACCAGCCCGGCCTGAATCGCTTTGTACAGCGTGCGGTAGCGAGCCAGCGCGGAAGGTGCATCCACCGCGGGCACGCGGCCCCCGGACAGTTTGAGTTCGGACATGACTTCCGCTCCGGCCATTTCCTTGCGGGTAATGCCCAACAGGTAAATCTCGTCGCCGGCACGCTTGAAATCCGAAGTGACGCTCTTGTTCACGTCGTCCATCACACCGATCACGCTGAACAACACCGTGGGCGGAATGGAAATCTTGACCCCGCCGCCGGTATAGTCGTTCTTCATGGAGTCCTTGCCGGAAATGCAGGGCACGCCGTAATCAAGGCAGTAGCGGGAAAGAGCCTGACAGGCGCGCACCAGTTGGGCCAGCTTGTAACGGCCATCCGGCGTTTTTTCCGACTCCACAGGGTCGCACCAGCAGAAATTGTCCACTCCCGCCATGCGGTCGGGATTGCCGCCCACGGCCACGGCGTTGCGCACGGCCTCGTCAATGGCGTTGGCCATCATCCAGTATGTATCATAATCGCTGAATTTGGGGCAGATGCCGTGGCTGAGCACGATGCCGGACTCACTGTCCAGACGCGGGCGGAGTACGGCGGCATCCGCCGGGCCGTCCTGCCGCAATCCGACCAGAGGCTTGACCACACTGCCGCCGCGCACCTCATGATCATACTGGCGGATAAGATATTCCTTGCTGCAAATATTCAGGCGGCCCAGCATGCGGGGCAGCAAGGCCGCCTGATCCGGCGCGGACACATCCACGCGCGGCTCCATTTCCACTTGCGGAGCTTCCCAGCGGGCTTTCAGCTCCAGCTGGGGCACCCCCTTGTGCATGAACTCCATGGAGAGCGCCGTTACAGGCTTGCCGCCGAAGGTGACATGGAACACGCCGGAATCGGTAAACTCGCCCAGCGCGGTAGCTTCCACATCCATGCGTTTCGCCAGAGCCAGAAATTCGTCCAGGCGCTCCGGAGGCACGGCCAGGGTCATGCGCTCCTGCGCTTCGGAAATAAGAATTTCCCAGGGGTTCAGGCCATCATACTTAAGCGGGGCCAGCGCCAGATCCATGCGGCATCCGCCGGTGTCTTCGGCCATCTCTCCTACAGAAGAAGACAGGCCGCCCGCTCCGTTGTCGGTAATCGCGTGATACAGCCCCAAGTCGCGGGCGCGCATGATGAAGTCGTACATCTTGCGCTGGGTGATGGGGTCGCCAATCTGCACAGCCGTGGCCGGAGAGCCTTCGTGCAATTCTTCAGAGGAAAATGTTGCGCCGTGAATGCCGTCCTTGCCGATGCGGCCGCCCGTCATGACGATGATGTCGCCGGGCAACGCCTTTTTTTCGTAGCCGGGCCGCCCGTGCAGCTCGCGGGGGAGCAGTCCCACGGTACCGCAATACACCAGCGGTTTTCCAAGAAAGCGCTCGTCGAACACGATGGAACCGTTGACCGTGGGCACGCCGGACTTGTTGCCGCCGTCTTCAACGCCCTTGCGCACGCCTTCCATGACGCGGCGCGGGTGCAGCAGACGCGGCGGAAGCTCTTCCGCATGAAAGGGCGAGGCAAAGCAGAAAACATCTGTGTTGCATACCAGTTCCGCCCCCATGCCCGTGCCCATGGGGTCACGGTTCACGCCCACAATCCCGGTCAGCGCGCCGCCATACGGGTCAAGCGCGGAAGGGCTGTTGTGAGTTTCCACCTTGATGCACACGTCGTAATCGTCGTTGAAAGCCACCACGCCCGCGTTGTCCGAAAACACGGAACGGCAGAAATCCTCGTTGCCGCGCCGCTTGCGCAGTCCGGCGGTGGGGCCCATGATAAAGGTCTTGTACAGGCTGTCGATTTCTTCCGTCGTGCCCGTGCCGGCATCTTCATAGTGGATTTTGGCGGCGAAAATCTTGTGCTTGCAATGCTCAGACCATGTCTGCGCCAGCACCTCCACTTCGGCGTCAGTGGGGTCGCCCCCCAGCCCGTAGGATTTACGGGCCTCACGCACGTCGGGCCGGGCGAACCAATCCCTGATCTTTTTCATCTCCGCAAGGTTCAGGGCCAGCGTATGCTCACGGCTGTAAGCCATGAGCGCGTCATCATGCATGGAGGACAGCGGCACCACGTCCACCCGATCCGAAGGAGACCCGGTGACGGCGGCGGCCTGAGCTTCAAACCCGGGCTTTTCCGCCCATTCTTCCGCGCTCTTGATGCGGAAGCGCTGGATCAGCTCATTGGCAAGCAGCCCCCCGGCGACGCGTTCGGCGTCCTTGCGGGTGAGAGGATGCGAGACGTTTCCCCACAGATGATACTGGGCCGAGGTGTAGGCGGTGATGCCCGCACGCTCGCGGCCCAACACCAGGGCAGCGGTATCGCGGGCGGTATGCCCTTCATTGTCGGTCACGCCGGGGCGAAACCCCACCTCGATCACAAACTCCGCCGGGCGGCCGTCAAACTTCGGAGTCATCGGCGCAAGGGAAGCCTGCTGGAGAACAGGATCGTGCAGGGCCGCGCTGTCCACCAGCGTATGCACCTCTTCGGGGCTTACGCCCTTCAGGGTGAAGACCTTGATCACACGGGCGCTGTCCACGGACAGGCCGAGCGCCTCGCGGATCTCCGCGGCAACACGGCGGCCGACGGCATCGTCATGACGGGGATGAACTCCGGTTTCCACACGAAAAAGCTGCTGCATGGACGATATCCTGACGTTTTTGCCTGTCCTTCAGGCGTGAAAAAACAGAAGTTAACATATTAATGCCCAAACGCCAAGACGCCGCCTGCGTCCGGGGGAGGGCGGGTTCCTGTTGAAAGCGCGGCGCTGCCGGGCTGCCGGGGCGGAAACTATTTTTCCCGGTCGCGGATAAAGGGGATCACTTCACGCAATATGTTCCGCTCCGGCCCTGCGGGCAACAAGGCCAGGCAATCTTCCGCCCTGCGCAGATACTCGTCCGCAAGAGCGCGCGTGGCCGCGTCGTGGCCGCGCTCGCGTATGCGCGCGGCGATGCGCGAAATCTCCTCATCACTGAACGAGGCGGAAGTGAACTTCTGCGTGAAGTCGGCGCGGTCGGCCTGCTCCAGTTCCCGAACATACCGCATGACCGGCGGCGTGAACTTCCCTTCGCGCAGATCTCCACCGCAGGGCTTGCCGGTAATGTCGGAAGCGGCGAAGTCCAGCGCGTCGTCCACCATCTGGAAGGCGATGCCCGCGTAAAGGCCGAAATCGGACAACGCCTCCACCTGCCGTTCTTCCGCTCCGGCGTACAACGCCCCCAGGCGGCAGGACGCGCGCAGCAACCAGCCGGTCTTGCCTGTGATGACATTAATATAATCGTCCTCGCTGTGGGAAAGCGAGCCCTGAAGAGCGATTTCATGCGCTTCCCCGGCAACGGTGCGCATCATGGCGTCGGATACGCATTCCACCATGTCCGTGCGCCCGAATACCGTCACTTCACAATCCGCCAGGGCAAGCATGGCATCCCCGGCCAGCAGGGCGGGGCGCAGGCCGAAGCAGGTGTGCGCGGAAGGCCTGCCCCGCCGGGTGTCGGCCTCATCCAGAATATCGTCATGCAGCAGCGATGCCGCGTGTATCATTTCCGGCACGGCGCAAAGCCGGTACAGCTCAGGGTCATTCCGGCCCAGCAGACGGGACGAAGTCAGCGTCAGCAAAGGACGCAGCCTTTTCCCCCCCGCAAGCAGCACATACGCACCTATTTCCCGTACCGGGGGGGGCAAAAGCCCGACGGCCTTCTCCAAGGCATGATGAACGCGCGGACGTTCTTCTTCAAACAGACGGCTCAGCGACAAATCCTGCTCTCGCATCAGGGCGGCTCCTCACCCGCGCCACGCGGGTTTTTTCTGACTTGACTATTCCCCTTAAAGGCAACCCGTCATCTTTGAGCGAAAAGCCTCCGGGGCGCAAGCATTTTCCCTGCCCGGGCATACGCCGCGCAACACTATTCTGCAACAGAGCGAACCCGCTTTACCGCTTTACAAAGCGCCCCTGTCCCCGTTAACTTAAAACCCATGCCGGTATCTTCCGGCACAACTTTTTTCGACGGGAAACCATGCACTTCAACGCCGCTTTCTTTTTCGCCGCTCTGGCCCTTGCCCTGGTGCTGGAAGGTCTGCCCTGGGTTCTGGCCCCAAGCCGCACACGGGAAAGCCTGCGCCTTCTGCTCGATCTCCCGCCCCAAACCCTGCGGGCAGGCGGTGCGGCGCTGATTGCGCTGGGGATTCTGGCCGCCGCTCTGGGTATTTACCTCAGGAGCTGATAGAATGCAGGAAACAACGGGAGCATTAATCCTCGCGGCAGGCAAGGGCACACGCATGCCTTCCCCCCGTCCCAAGGCGCTCCAGACGCTGCTGGGTGAAAGTATGCTCGCGCTGGTGCTGGAAGAAACCACGAAACTCTCCGGCCTTGTCGGCGTATGGACGCTGGTCGGCCATCAGGCCGAACTCGTGCGCGCGGAAGCGGAACGCGCTGCCGCCGCCCTGCCGCCTTCCCGCGCGGCTGTGCCCGTGTTCTGTCTGGAACAACGCCAGCAGCTCGGCACGGGGCACGCGCTGATGACCGCCCTGCCCGAAATGCTCAGACAGAAATCTTTCCAGCGCCTGCTGGTGCTCAACGGAGACGTCCCGCTGCTCTCTGCCGCGATTCTGACCCATTTCATACATGAAGCGGAGAATTGCGACCTTGCCTTCCTTTCCCTGAAACTTCCCGAACCGGGCGCATACGGGCGCGTGGTACGCGACGGCAAAGGCCGCGTCCAAGCCATTGTGGAAGCCAAAGATTACGACCCCACCCTGCACGGGGCAGACCTGCATGAAATAAACTCCGGCATCTATCTCATCCGGCGCGAGGCGGCGGAAACCCTGCTGCCCCGCCTGAACAACAATAACCGGAGCGGAGAATACTATATCACGGATCTGGTCAAACTCGCAGCGGAGCAGGGGCTTGATGTAAGGGGCATACCCGCCCCTTCGGAAGAGAACGAAGAGGCGTTGCTTGGCGCGAATACCCCGGCTGAACTGGCAAGCGCCGAAAGCCTGCTGCAAAAACGCCGGATTCGCGAGCTGCTGAAGGCCGGCGTCATTCTGCATGCACCGGAAAGTATTCGGGTCAGCCCTCTGGTTGAGCTTGAAGCGGGAGCCGAACTCACCGGGCCGTGCGAAGTGTCGGGCCGCAGCGTCATCCGGCACGGCGCGGTCATCGCCTCCCATTGCGTAATCCGCAACGCCGTAATCGGCGAGGACTGCCGCGTTCATTCCTTCTGCCACATCGAGGACGCTCGGATGGAAGCCCGTTGTCTTGTGGGGCCTTACGCCAGACTGCGCCCCGGCGCGGTGCTGGAAGAAGACGCGCACATGGGCAATTTTGTGGAGATGAAAAAGGCCCGGCTGGGCAAAGGCTCCAAGGCCAACCATCTCAGTTACCTCGGCGACGCGGAAGTGGGGCCCGGCGTAAATATCGGGGCGGGCACCATTACCTGCAACTACGACGGAACCCATAAACACCGAACGCTCATCGGTGCGGGCAGCTTCATCGGCAGCAATACGGCCCTGGTGGCCCCGGTGGAACTGGGAGAAAACACCCTGGTGGGAGCAGGCTCGGTCATCACCCGTAATGTGCATGACGGCGAGCTTGCCGTAGCCCGGAGCAGACAGGTCAATCTGCCGCGAAAAAAATAATGGCTGTTATACGCGAGCGGCAACACCTGTTGCCGCCCGTGCCGCAGGAAACATACACAGCCCGCACAGCAGTATCAACATTGTTATAGAGCATTTCAATCATGAAATGCTCTATAACAGAACTTTGCCAGCAGCCTTGGGAGGAATTAATTCCTCTTCAGTTCCATCGCTTTCTGAATCATGGAATCAAGCGTGGTGATGCTCTTGCTGTTGCTCTGAAATCCCCGTTGGGTGATGATCATGTTGGTCATTTCCCGCGCCATGTCTACGTTAGACATTTCCAGATGCCTGCTCAATATGGAGCCGTAATTCTCTGTGCCGGCCTCTCCGTATTCCACTTCTCCCGCCTCTTCCAGGGCGGAATAAAGATTGTTCCCTTCGCGGCGCAGACCGTCTTCACTGGTGAAACGGAAAACCGGAATACGATACAGGGATTTTGTCTGGCCGTTGCTGTAGGACGCCACCACATCACCGTTTTCCGCCACCTGCACGTCGGCGAGTTCACCTGTGGGGTAGCCGTCCTGTCTGCTGGAAATCAGCGAAGAAGTTACCGGAAGATTGCGGGTTTGTTGTGTCCCGTGCGACGCGGCCCCCATACCGGGCAGGGAGGATATGGTCGTGCCTACCCCGGCCGCGCTGGCGGGCATATTCTGCCAGGCGTCGGAACCGGCAGTCAGCCCCAGATTCAGCGCCACGGTCTGCGGTTCGCGCCCTGCAAAGGAAAGCGAAAGCTGCGGCGTGCCGTTGACAAGAGGAGCGGCTGTCCAGTTGTTCAAATCCTTCAGATCCCCACCGCCGGGAGTGAATGCCGACATATTCGTCAATTCGCCGCTGGTGGAAAAGGTCAGGGTTCCGGCCATGACCAGCCCGGCCCCTTCATTTCCCTGCGCGTTGGCCCTGCCGTCCGCGGCCGGATTCATGGATACCACGAATTCCACAACCTTTTGCCCATTCGCCCCCGGAGCAGCGTCGAAATACACCGTAAGATCGCGTGCAGTGCCCTGGTTATCGTATACACGCAGCACCTGCTTGTAATCTGTGGAGGTAAGCGGCGGAGTTTGCTGGCCGTTCCAGGACTTGAGCAAGGAAAAATAAGGATTGTCCGGATCAGAAACGTTGTCATTGGTGACGTTCAGGTTCATCAGCGCGGTCAGCGACGATGTGGCCTTGGGCGGATCCTGAGCCACGCCCGCCGCGCCGAAATCGATCTCTACCGGCGTAAGGCCGCCCGTCACCTGGCCGTCCTGGCCAATCCGGATTCCGGTCACGGCTTTACCGTCGGCGGAGCGCAGTGTGCCCGCTTCGTCAAAGCGGAAGTTCCCCGCCCGGGTGTAATAAGACTTGTCTCCATCCGTGACCTGGAAGAATCCCTTGCCGGAAATGGCTAAATCAGTGAAGGAATTGCCCTGTTCATACGCTCCGTCCGTAAACAGCGTCCGTGTGCTGCCAACGCGCACACCCAAGCCCTTGGCCACTCCCACGGGAATGGAATCGCCGTTCTGCCTGGTCGCGGCCGGCCGCATGGTCTGACACATCAGATCGTCAAACAGCACGGACTGCTGCTTATACCCCACGGTGCTGACATTGGCCAGATTCTGCGCCACGGAACTCATTCCCTCGCCGTGAGTCTTGAGACCCGTGGCTCCTATATACAACCCCTGCATCATGGCATGGACTCCTTGCTGAAAAAGATGCGGACGCCGCGGCAAAATTTACCGGGCACGATATGTTGCGGAGGATATAGCATAAAGTGTGCCAAAACCGTAAATCCGGGCGCAAGGCCTCTTTCCGCCTGCCTTAAGCGGGAAGAGACGGCAAGGCTCTGCAGAACCGTGCTGATGTCGCTGTGCGTGACGTGTGCCTTTGCTCCGGATAGGCGGCAAAGGCTCCACTCCACGAGACATTACTTCCGCATGCTCTAACACCCCGACCCATTTCCGGGGAAGTTCGAAGCCTTAAAAGACAAA
>CAJTSU010000089.1 GCA_910579055.1 uncultured Mailhella sp.
CGCACAGCGCTTTACGGATAAGGAGAGCAGAGATGAGCCTCGCTCCGCTCGACTCAGAGAGCATTTCAATGACAAAATGCTCTAACTCTACAACAAAGCGTTTCCCCTTGAAGGCACAGGCTTCAAACCATAAAGGAACTTTTGATGAAAAAATACCTGCCATGGATAGCTGTTCCTCTCTTGCTCATCGTGTTGATATATGCTCAGCATACCCACAAAACAGATCAACAGTTGTTGCAAGACAGCTACCAGGCATTGCTGCCGAGCGCGGCGAAATTTAAACCCTTGAATGACAGTATCGCCGCCGCCCAAGATGCGTCCGGCTCCACACTGGCGTATGTCGGCGTGAGTTCTGCCGTCGGGTACGGCGGGCCGATGCTCGTCGGCGTGCTCGTCCATACGGACGGCACACTGGGAACTCCGGTAATTTTCACGCACAGGGAAACACCGGCCTACCTGAGCAAGATAGAACAGCACGGCTTTTTTCAGCAGTTTGAATCTCGTCGGGTGGATGACGCCCTTACTCCCGGCTTTGACATTAATGGCGTCAGCGGAGCCACGCTCTCATCGCGCGCCGTGGCATCCGCCGTCAACGAAGCAGCCCACGCCATAGCGGTACATGCCATGGAACTTGCGCCCCAAAAGGCCGAACTCCCCTGGCAGATTGGCGTCAACGAGCTTGCCCTTGCAGCTCTTTTCGCTCTCGGGCTGCTTGCCTCGACCGTGAAAAAACTTGCCCGGTTCCGCCTGATCCTTCTCGGAGGCAGTATCCTCATCCTGGGCTTCTGGCTGAACCGATCGTTCAGCCTCGCATTCGTCCTGGCGGCCTGTATGGGATTCTTCCCTCATCTCGCGCAGAATCTCGGCTGGTATATCGTCATCGCGGGCGCGCTTCTGGCTCCTGTCATCCTGGGAAAAAATACTTACTGCGCCTTTGTTTGTCCCTTCTGCGGCCTGCAGGAGCTGACACACAAGATCAGCAACGTGAACCTGTCCACAGGGCCGCTCATGAAAGTTATGCGTTCCCTGCGCAGTGTCTTTCTGTTTGCAGCGCTGTTCATCGGCTTCCTCTCCCTCAATCCGTCATGTGCAAGCTACGAACCGTTTGGCACGATATTCGGCCTGAACGGAGAAAACTGCAACTGGTATCTGCTTTTTTTCATGCTTGTGGCGAGCTTCTTCTTTCACAGATTCTGGTGTCATCTTTTTTGCCCTGCGGGGGCCCTGCTTGATTTCATCGCAGCAAGGCGAAGGGAGGTGGGAAAACTATGTTGCAAGGCCGGATGCCGTTCCGGAAAATCCTGCACATCTGAAGCCGGAATTAGTGGAATAGGATCCAAATCAGCTCCCTTCTCTTCAAGACACCTCCGGGACACCGGAAATCGCGGAGTACCCCTGTCAGGCACCCCAAACATGCGGCCTACCAAATCCCAGGTGCTTTTTTTGCTGTTTTACGCAGCCGGCGTATTCTGCATCGTCTGGACAGTCTGGAACAATGTAAATGCCCAATAACTCGGGCCGGACTCCAGAGCACGTTACGTTTGAAGGAATTATACCATGCTTAAATCCAGACGTCGTTTTTTACAGGGCACATCGGCAACCGCCGCCCTTCTTTTTACCCCCTGGACCTTGCGCGCTGTTTTTTTCGCGCCAAACGCCCCCCATGCCGAATCTGCCGCTGCCCCGGTGTTTGAACAAACCCGACTGCTGATGGACACACTGGTCACTATCAGCACACCCCGCCCCACAAATCAGAGGGTTGCCGAAGCCGTTGAAGCGGCCTTTTCCGAAGCAACCCGGCTGGAGGCAATTCTGACCCGTCATGCGCCCACGGCCCCTCTGGATCTACTCAATCAACAAAACATCATTCGCGATGTTCCGCCCGAACTGCGCCGGCTGCTGACCCTTGCCTTGCACATTTCCGCCGCGACAAAAAATGCGTTCAATCCCCTGGCCGTCACCCTTGCTGAAGCAAAACGGCAAGGTATTCATGGTAATGAGATGAAACGGCTCGAAACGCTGGCCGAACCGAAAGCTCTGCGGCTGGACGATACGGGGCTGAGGCTGGAATCTGCTGAATTACTGTGCAGCCTGGACGGGATAGCCAAAGGCTTTATTGTTGACGCCATCAGCAGCGTCCTGTGCCGACACCAGGTCTTCAATCATCTGATTAACGCAGGAGGAGATATCTTTGCAGGGGGCAGCCCTGGAAACCAACACTCCTGGAACCTGGGTATCCTGAACGCTGAAGGAGAAATCGCGCGGATGATTCCCCTGCGCGATATGGCTCTGGCCACATCCGGAAATTCGGAAAGCCTTGCCAGAGGTTATGAACATATCCTGCCTGTGCCTTGTTCGGAGGCAAAGGTTCGCAGGCCGTTTTCCGCAAGCGCCGTTGCACCGAACGCCACTCTGGCCGACGCCTATTCCACAGCGCTCTTTGCCCTTGATCCGCAACGGGCCGAAAGCACTGCCGCACGCGCAGGCGTGGGCTTCATAGCGGTGACGGCATGACCCAAGGTGCTGTTTCCTTCCTGCCCGACTGCCTGCGCAGAGGGTTCCGCACGTCCGTTGCTCGCCGGAGCAGCACAAGGGATGAGATTCAACTGCCCGGCGAAACCGCGTATAGCATAAGAACAATTCAACCGTGCGTTGTGCGGGGTAGAGGCACAGACCGACGGCCCCCCGCCGTGTGGCGATGCCGGAAGAATGACGGCTACCCAGAATATGATTTCAATGTTGAACCGCGCTAAAACACCTGCACCGGCCCGTCATAAGGCGGGCCGTCGTATTTCAGAACACGCCGTAAGGTCACATCATCAAACACACGGCGATCCTCTTCATTCATGGGACGCCCGAGACTCATCAGACACAAGGGATGATAACGCGGAGTCTTTGTATAGGAGGGATGCATAAACAACCCGGTTTTTCCGCCGTTAAACACAAAACCGTTCCGCTCGTAAAAACCCTTGCGCCGAAGAGCGATATCCGTCACCGGGGGGTCAATTTCCAAAACTGTCAGACCCGCAAGGTCACCATAACGCTTGATCCATGCCTGGAGAATCTTGCCGCCTATTCCGCCGGAACGGTGATCCGGATGCACTGCAAGATGCTCAAGGTAGCAAATCTCCGGGAACCTCCAGAAACAAAACAAGCCCACCGGAGCAGGCGTACTCCCCGTTTCAGCCGGGTTTTCCTTGTCATGCGGTTTACCGTGGGCAAAAGGCGACATGACCGCAAGGCAATAATATGCGGAATCCGAAAGAATCGCTGACTGTTTTTCGCGGGATCGACGCTCCTCCGGCGGAAAGCTGCATTCATACATGTGCCAGAACGCTCCCAGCGCGGGATCATCTGTACACGTGATGCGGTGAAACTCCATACGCGCAAACTCAATGCGCGTGCGGCTTGTTGGGGTTGCTTTTCTTTAGATAATATAGCGCAGCGGCAACGGCGGCAATGCCAATGAAGAAAATAACAAAATCCATGATGATCTCCTGCTGAAAAAACGGCACGCGAAGCAAAAAAACGCCGCGTCCCTCATGGTTTGGCTCAGATTTCCTTTTAATAATAGCGGCAAGAAGCAATCGACGCAAGAGCTGTTCAAACTGCGCTCTGTAGCAGAATAGTGTTGATGGCGCTGTGCGTGGCGTGTGCCTTTGCTCCGGCATGGGCGGCAAACACTATTCCGGAACAGAGCCTAAAAATCACTGCTCGCGCGAGCCTACCAGACGCACTTCATCGCTCCCGTCACGCTCAACGAGCAACACATCCACTTTTTCTGCCCGCGATGTTCTCACTACGCGCCCCACATAATCCGCATGAATGGGCAGCTCCCGGTGCCCCCGGTCAACCAGAACCAGCAGCTCCACGCTTTCAGGCCGCCCGTAATCCAGTATGGCTTCCAAAGCCGCGCGGATAGTACGCCCCGTGTACAGCACGTCATCCACCAAAAGAACCTTGCGCCCTTCCAGCGGCAACGGAATGGACGACGCCCCCAACGCGGGAAATGCGGCCATAGAAGTCCAGTCATCACGATACAGATTGATATCAAGCGTTCCCAAAGGAACACTCTTACCCGTTTTCCGTTCCAGCAACAGTGTCAGGCGGCGCGCCAAATCGACCCCGCGACGCTGGATACCCACCAGCATCAGGCGTTCCGCGTCCGCCCCGTTCCGTTCAATGACTTCGCTCGCCAGACGATCCAAAGTTCTCGCCATATCTTCCCGGTTCAGCAAGGTCAATTCCATAGAAAACTCCACATCGCATGTTCTCAAAACGCCGTCTTTTACGGCACAATGTTTATCCTACGTTTTTTCCTCCGCCAAGCAAAGCGTTTTACGCTGGCCGTGGTATAGAATCATGTGGATAACGCTGTGGTGCGGGGCGTGTTTTTTGCCATGCCACGACCGGATCGCTTGCGCTTTGCGCGGAAAACACTGCGCTCGCGACTCCGGCGGTCAAGGTTATGTTCAACACGGTTCTGCAACAAAGCGTTTACGCTTGCTCCATTGACAAAGCTCGCCGCTGTTCTTAATTTTCTTCTTGCATATTATCCCTGAATCTGGAGGAATCATGATTAAATTAACTGAAAATGCCCGTAAGGAACTTGAGGCGTTTTTTGCCGACAAGCCCAAGTCAGGCATTCGTGTGTATCTGGCGGCCGGAGGCTGACGCGGCCCGAGGCTGACGCTGGCTCTGGACGAGCCCAAAGATAACGATACCGTAGTTGAAACGGATGGCTTCACGTTCTGCGTTGAAAAGGAACTTCTCGACAAAATAGGCGGTGTGGACATTGACCTGTCCTATATGGGATTCACGGTCGAACCCCGCCAGCCTCTTGCCAGTGAAGGCGGTTCTTCCTGCTCCTCCTGCGGCAGCGGCGGTTCCTGCAGCATCTGATTCCTCCTTGCAATGAGGCCTTCCGTATCGGTTCGCCCCCTTTATCATAAACTTGCACTACTCACTCATTCTGAAATGACCTGCGGAGGGTCTCATGCTGAAACTCAGCGAAAGCGCGCATAAAGAACTCGAAGCCTTTTTTTCGGACAAGCCCAAATCCGCCGTGCGCATTTACCTTGCTCCCGGCGGTTGCAGCGGCCCTCATCTCGGGCTCGCTCTCGACGAAGCCAATGAAGATGACGAAATCATCGAGGAAGGCGGCTTTACGTTCTGCGCCTCCAAAGGGTTGTGGGAGCAGATTGGCGGTGTGAATATCGATCTGTCCCACATGGGCTTCACACTTGACCCGGTCAACCCCCTGCCCGGCGGCGGAGGCTCCTGCGGCAGCGGATGCTGCGGCAGTTGCGGAAGTTGTGGTTCGCATTAATCCGATCCGGTTAAAGCATTTCACATTGAATTGCTCTGAACCTTCACCGCCGTTGGCGCTTTTGCGTCCGCGGCATTTTTTTGTACGATCAGGTCTGCTGCCGGAGAACATTTCGATTCTGGAATGCTCTCCAGAGTCTTGCAATACCCGGATCCTCAAGCAGAACCAAAAGGGATTTCATCGGCTTCGCCTTCTTGGCGAGAACTCTTTTCCTCTGGTTCTGTAGTAGAACCGTGTTGATAACATTGTACGGGACGTATATTTTTCTACTGCACGGGCGGCAACATGTGTTGCCGCAAAGGCAATCCCGAAAATCAGGAGCAGGTCGCGGCTTTGCCGCGCCGTAAGCGACTGACTTTTGTGTCTTTCCGTCAAGCCGCCTTGGCGGCTTAGACGGCGCAAACTCCGCGAAGCGGGGTTTGTCATCCCATAACGTAATTTTTGATGAACTTCCTTTCCTATCTTCCTCATTCTTTTTGGAGCGCCCATGATTTGCCCCAATTGCCGCGCCGAAATCCCCGATGACAGTCAAGCCTGCACCACGTGCGGGACGCCTATTCTCCACCCCCGGGTTGTGGATGCTGAAATCATCCCGCCCGATCACGCCGGGCAATCTGACGCACAAGATACGCAATACCGGCATGCCCCTCAGGGTGTACATTTCTCCAGAGTATTCTATACTACTTTCCCCTCCAGAGAAGGGATTCCCCCCGCCTGCCTGCCCACCTTCATTTCTTTGGGGCTGGCGTTGGCTGCGGCATTCAAGTACGGCATTCTGGCGGCAATCGGTTTTCTGGTCTTCGCCGGAGTGGGACGGCTGATCACTTTCTTCCTGACCGTACAGCACTGGATGGAAGGCAAAGCCCTCAACCCCTGGGTGCTTCATGTCGTCACCTGGGGCGTCTGCTGGCTGCTTGTAGCCTGGTTGTCCGGCGATCTTGGCTGAACGACGCATTGGACTACAGGGGATTGCTTTTCCCTCGACTGAGGGGCATAGTCCCCGCCATGTTGACCGCAAGCCGAAAAAAACTTTTCATGACCATCTCCTGTCTGGTGCTGGTCTATCTCTCATGGGGTTCGTGCTATATCAGCGTCAAATTCGCACTGGAAAGCTTCCCGCCTTTTTTGCTTTGTGGTATGCGCATGACTCTGGCCGGGGGAATTCTCTACCTGGCCACATGGCTGTATGGAGAACGGACCCGCCCCACACTCGCGGACTGCCGACAATGCTTCATCCTCGCCTTTTTCATGGTGCTCATCAGTAGCGGCTTTCTCTGCAAGGGGCAGGAAAGTGTCCCTTCGGGCGTAGCCGGCATGTTCGCGGGCATGGTGCCTATCTGGATGGTTCTCGGAGCCTGGCTTTTTCTGCATGAGGCAAGACCGCGCAAACTGCAATGTATCGGCCTTGCTGGTGGTACTTTCGGCATTCTGCTGCTCAGCCTGAACCAGGGAGTTTCCGGCCTGACCTCATGGTGGGGCCCGGTTTTTCTTTTGCTCGGCACACTGGGGTGGGTGACGGGCTCCTTCTACTCCAAGGTTCATGCAGGAGAAACAAAACTCTCCGTCATGCGCGTGAGCGCCCTGCTCATGTTCATCGGCGGCCTGCAATCTCTCCTTACAGCCGCCGTGCTGGGTGAACGTACAGTTCTTTCCGCCGTCACTCCGGAAAGCTGGATCGCGCTTGCGGCACTGGTGCTGTTCAGCGGCATTGTCGCGTACACCAGCTATTTCTGGCTGCTCATGAACACCAGAACGGAAGTTGCCGTCTCTTTTGAGTATGTAAATCCTGTGATCGGCGTATTTCTCGGTTGGCTGATCGGCGGCGAACAGATCGGCATGGTAGTATTCACGGCCTGCGTGTGCATCGTCGGTTCGGTCTTTTTTGTGGTTGCAGGCCACCGTGATTAGAGCGCTTTACCCTTGAGATTATGCATCAGCGGCTCAGGGCCTGGACGCGGAGGAAGAGAACAAGCGCCTGCGGTAACGGGCGAATAACGCAATCGAGGCGGTTACGGACAACATGTCGGCCACGGATTCCGAAACAAACAGCCCGTCCGTGCCGAACCCCAGGCGCGGAAGCAGCAGCGCCAGAGGGATGAGCAGCACAAGCTTGCGAAGCAGCGCGATGCTCATGGCGAGCTTGGCCTGCCCCAAGGCCAGAAACGTACGCTGAATGGCGAGCTGGATTCCGGAAAACAGCATCCCCGCCATATACAGCCGCGCTCCGTGCACACCGATGCGGGCGATTTCCGCATCATCGGTGAACAGCCCAATAAACGGCGAGGGAAACAGCAGTATCACCGCAGTGCCCGCGAATGCCGTGGCAAACGCCCACCAGACCATCAGCCGGAACGCGCCGCTCACTCTCTGCGTATGCCCCGCCCCGTAATTGTAGCTCATAATCGGCACCGCCCCCTGACACAACCCGTCCACGGGCAGAAACAACACTTCCGCAAGCACAAAAAGAATGGTCATGGCGCTGACATAGGCGTCATTGCCGTACTGCTGCATCCCGGCGTTCAGCGTCAAAGGAACAAGGCACTCTGTAGATTGCAGAATAAACGGCCCCATGCCCAGGGCGAGAACAGGCAGCAGCACCCGACGATCCAGCCGAAGAAAGGCCCGGCGCAGGCGCAGCATGCTGCGGCGTCCGAAAAAAAAGCAGAATATCCAGACGGCGCTGACGCTTTGGCTGCATATGGTGGCCAGCGCCGCCCCCTTACACCCCATGTCGAGCCAGTAAATGAATACCGGATCGAGAATGATGTTCAGCACCGCGCCGATGCAAACCGTCGTCATGGCCTCCCTGGCGAAGCCCTGGCAGGAAATATACTGATTCAGGCCCAGCGTGAGCTGCACCGCCACTGTGCCGAACAGATATACAGTAAGGTACTCGTCGGCGAATTCTATTGTGTTCGGGCTTGCTCCCAGGGCATGCAGCAAGGGGCGGCGGACAGCGAGAAAAAGCAGCGACAGCAGCCCCCCCGTCAGGATCAGGAAAACAAGGGCCGAACCGAGAATCCGTTCCGCTTCCTCATTATCGCCGCGTCCCATGGCCATAGACGCCCGCGGCGCTCCCCCCATGCCGGCCAGGCCGGCAAAAGCGGAAATGAACATGATCACGGGAAAAGCCACACCGATACCCGCCAGTGCAAGGGAGCCGGTATCGGGTATCCTCCCGACGAATACGCGATCCACCAGATTATAAAGCAGATTGACCATCTGGGCCAGAATGGAGGGTACGGCCAGCCGCAGCAGCAAGCACCCCAAGGCTTCCGTTCCAAGCCCGTTGTCTGCCGGATTTCCTGCCGTCTTGCTGCTTCTTTCGTCCATGCCGTTTATTGCCTCACTGACAGCTTTGCCTGCAACGAAAATCCCGGCAGGCTCCCTCCGCTCTGCCGCCTGTGCAGGAGCAGAACCACGCGCTCCGCGCAACGCTATCAACACTATTCTGGAACAAAGCCTTTTTCAACAATCCTGAACGGACTCTGCACGCTGCAAATACTCTTACCTTGTGTTCAGGCCAGTGCGGCGGCATCCCGCACAAAGGCGTCGATTTCTTCCCTGGTCGTGGCAAAGCTGCACATCAACCGGGCAATATGAAGCTCACGATCTACCTCGTAGAAATAGTATTTCTCCATGAGTCTGGCCATGTGCTCCGGTTTCATGCGCACAAACACGGCGTTGGCCGCAGGCATACGCGCCTGCATATGCGGCAGGCGATCGAGTTCGGCCGAGAAATAGCGGGCCATGTCATTGGCATGCCGGGCATTTTCCAGCCACAGGCCATCCTTGAGAGCTTCTGTGAACTGCGCCGCCACAAAGCGCATTTTGGAAACGAGCTGAAGCGACTGCTTACGCATGGTCAGAAAATCTTCCGCAAGTTCGGGCCGGAACACAATCACAGCTTCGGCCAGCATCAGACCATTCTTTGTACCGCCGAACGAAAGGATATCAATACCGGATTCCCGTGTCAGTTCACGCACATCCACATCCAGAGCAGCTACGGCATTGGCGATGCGCGTGCCGTCCATATGTGTCACCAGCCCCATGGCGTGAGCAGCCTCCGTCAGAGCCCGCACTTCCGCAAGGCTGTATACGCCTCCCAGCTCCGTTGTCTGGGTGATGGACAGAGCGTGCGGCGTGACATGGTGGCAATCCGCCAAATCTCCGGCCCAACGTTCAAGCTGCTCAGGGCGAATTTTCCCTTCTCCGTCAGCAGGCACAGTCAAAAGCTTGGAACCGCCCACCCATTCAGGCGCGCCGCTTTCATCGGTATTGACATGCGCGACCGAGGAGCAGATAACGCCCTGCCAGGGCCGGAGCATGGCGCGCAGGCTCATGACGTTGCCGCCGGTTCCGCTCAGGGCGAAGAATATTTGTGCGTCCCGGCCGAACAGCTTGCGAAATTCCGCAAACGCGGCTTCGCTCCACTCGTCAAAGCCATAGGGGCGGCAATAGCCCGTGTTGGCCTCCAGTACCGCTTTCATGATGCGGGGATGAGCTCCCGCCGTGTTGTCGCTGGCAAATCCGGTAAACATGCGTTCTCCCGTTTGTTTATTGCAAATGTTATCGCCCCTTGGGCAATCCCGCGCGTTCCAGGGCGCGCGCGTATACCTCAAGAGTCTGCTCGCGGAAATGTTCCAGAGTCAATCCGCCGCTCGGGCATGCCCCCGGAACAAGCTGCGGAACCGCAGCCCCGACCATACGCCCGCAACACGCGCTCCGTGCGGCCTCAAGCCATGCGGGATCCGCCGCCCGGAGCATCAGACCGCTCATGCCGGGCACATCGCCGGGGGCAAACAGCAACCCCTCCGGCAAAATATCGGGCATAACGCCCACCGCACTGCCGATCAGCGGCACGCCGCAAGCCATGATCTCCAAGGCCGCGCGAGCGATGGTTTCGGAACCGAGCGATGCCAGAATGCCCATATCCAGCGCATTAATCGCATCTTCAGGACGTTCCACGCGCCCGCTGACCATCACCGGCGCGTCAGGCGCGCCCAGCGGCCCCAGGCCGGCTTCCTCCGACCAGGCATTCACATCGTCCACGGAATACTGCGAAGCAAAGCCGATGACCAAAAGGCGGAGTTTTCCGCCGCCTGACCAGGAATTCCGGGCCAGAGCCAGAGCACGGACAGTTTCCCGGATTCCCTTTACTTCGTCCATGCGTCCGACAATTCCCATGATGAAATCATGCGGATTAATGCCAAACGCCGCCCGCGCCCGTGCCCGCGCTTCAGCGGAAGCGCGAAAACGGGCCGTATCCACACCGCCGATCACGGTGAACAGTCGATCTTCAGGTACGCCAAGCCGGGCCAGAAAGTGGCACGACATGCGGCTGTTGGTGGATATAACGGCGTCAGCGGCCCGCTGATGCAACCAGCGATTGGGAATATTGTTCCTGGGAAGGCGCTGATCCCCGCGCGTGCGTACCAGTGCGAACCCGAAACGCCGCTTGAGCAAGGCCCAGAGAATAAAGCTCTCTCCCCTGTGGCAATTCACCACGTCAGGTCTGAATTCAGTCAGCAGCTCCTCCATGCCGCGTACAAGGGCAGGAAGGCGATGCGGTGCCATACAGTTCAGCGGCAGTTCCGCGCACTCAAGCCCCATACGCCGCGCCTGCCGCAAAGGATCGGTATCCGCAAGCCCCACGACCACTGACGGATGCCCTGCCTCACCCAAAATACGGGCCAGCGTCACGCCGTACCAGGCTGTAGCATTATACCAGCGGACATTGACAACCTGAAGAGTACGCATGACCTATCGGGAACGAACCAGTTCAGCGGCCCGGGCCAGTGCCATGTCCAGCGAATGACACACGTTGTCTTCGCCAAGGCTGCGCAACAGGCCCATGCGGCGCAAAATGCGCCGGGTAGGCGCGGGCACGGCCGCAAGCACAACCTTATACCCGTCGGAACGGTGAGCAAGAAAGGCTTCCAGAACATGAATACCCGTGGCGTCGATGGTCGGCACATCGTGCATGTTCAGTACATAGACCTTGACGGCGCTCTGAGTGCCGGCAAGAGCGGTCTGAAAACGATCCACCATGCCGAAGAAGAAGGGGCCATTAATGGAGAACAGGCGCACGCCTTCCGGAAGGTTGGGTTGCTCCAGCGGCAGTTCCTCACAGTCCCCGTCGACGCATTCAACCTCATGCACACGGGTCATGACGCTCATGCGCCGCATAAAGAGCAGAGAAGCAAGAATAACGCCAACATACACGGCTACGGTAAGATCCACAACCAGAGTCAGAACAAAGGTCAGCAGCATGACCGACCAGTCGGATTTCGGCCCCCGCAGGATGGCCTTGATCGCCTTGGTTTCCAGCATCCCCCAGGCGATGATCACCATGACCGCGGCAAGGCTCGCCAGAGGAATGGCTGACGTGAGGGGGGAAAGCCACAGTACGAAGGCCAGAACCGTCACGGAATGAACAAGGGCGGAAACCGGCGTACGCGCACCGCTGCTGATGTTGGTGGCAGTGCGGGCAATGGCCCCGGTGGCGGGAATGCCGCCGAACAGCGCACTGGACATGTTGCCCATCCCCTGTGCAATCAGTTCCATGTTGGAATAGTGCTTGTCGCCGGTCATACTGTCGGCTACCACACAGGTAAGCAGGGATTCAATCCCGGCCAGCAATGCGATGGTCACAGCGTCGGGGAACAGCACCTGAATGCGATCAATGCTGATCTCCGGCCAATGAAAAGACGGCAGGGTGGAAGGAATGGCCCCATACCTGCCCGCAATGGTATCTACCGGCAGATTGAAGATCCAGACCAGAAGCGCGCCGAATATGACGCCCGCCACAGGCGCGGGCACACGGGGAACGAAACGCCGAATGACGAGCATCACCACAAGCGTTGCCCCGGCGACGCCCAGCGTCACGGGCGACAGATTCTCCATGGCCTCAAGATAGACTGCCCATTTGCCGAAAAATTCAGGCGGAGCATTCGTAATGGGCAGTCCGAAAAAATCCCCCATCTGCTGGGAAAAAATGATCAGTGCGATGCCCGCCGTAAACCCGGTAGTCACAGGATAGGGGATAAACTTAATGACTGAACCGAGCCGGAACAGCCCTCCCAGAGCAAGAAGACCACCGGCGATGAGCGTGGTCAGCACCAGCCCGTCATACCCGTGTCGGTAAACAATGCCGTAGATGATGACGACAAAGGCACCGGTGGGGCCGCTGATCTGGTAACGGCTTCCCCCGAACAACGCGATGACCAGACCGGCGATGATCGCGGTGTACAGCCCCTGAGCGGGCTCCACGCCTGAAGCAATGGCAAAGGCCATGGCCAGAGGCAAAGCCACGATTCCCACGGTCAGGCCGGCCAGGGCGTCTTTGCTGAAATCCTCCGCAGAGTAGCCGTTCCTGAGCACGGCGAACAGTTTCGGGCGCAACGGTCCCCCTTCAGGGGCCGCGGTGCCGTGCGGAAAAAAGGAACGGGGCGCAATGCGCCCCATAGCATGAGCCAGCATGCGGGAAAAAGAGCCATGCTGCATTGTTGTGCCAACCTTGAAATTAATGAGTGAAAAGCATGTGGGCGTATACCTGGGCGTCCCCTACCGCATGAGAAAGACGCGCACTCTCGTTGGGCACATGGCAGTTGTCCAGCACCCGGCACCATACGGCGGCCGCAATGCCCCGCACCCGGAACTGCTTGGCCACAGTGCCCCCACCTACGCCGCCTTCATGGCAGCGTATGCCGTAGACTTTAAAAACAGCATCCTTGAGCGCAGCCACAACAGGGCTGTCCACCGGGGTCGGCGCAGGCCCGGCTTCCCGATTCACGACTTCAAGTTCGACGCTGACGCCGTGCTTTTCCGCGATGCCTTCCATGAAGGTGCGCATGGCGGCAAGAACATCGTCAAGGTCATAGTGAGGCAGAATCCGGGAGTCCACAAAAAAGATATCCTTGCCCGGAATGGTGTTCACATTGGGTACGTTGGCGTCGTGGCGCGTGGGCGCGATTGTGCTGCGATCCGGCGTAAACAGAGGGTTGCGATCCGCAAAACGGGCTTCCACTTCGCCCTGTACATGCAAAATCATGTCGGATGCGGCAACCAGCGCATTTTTCCCTTCATCAGGGGTGGAAGCATGGCATTGCCTGCCGGTGACGGTAACCTTCACCCACAGGGTGCTTTTTTCCGCGACTTCGATCAACGTGCCGTCCTTAGTGCCATAATCGGGCACCATGACCAGGTCGTCAGCGGAGATCAAGTCCGGGCGCTGAGCAAGCACATATTCAATCCCGTATTTGTTTCCGGTTTCCTCATCCGCGACAAGGATAATACCCAGCCCGAGTTCGGGGGTAATCCCCTTCTCCTTGAGTTCAGCGGCAACAAGTATGGCCGATACCGCCGCCTGCTGGTTATCCTCCACTCCCCGCCCGTAAATGAGATCCGGGTCTGCGGGGTCACGCGTCACAGTCCAGGGATCGCTGTTCCACAGGCTGAAATCTCCGGGAGGCACCACGTCGAGGTGCGCGAGCACCCACAGCATGCGCCCCGTTCTGCCCGGCACGCGGACAATCATATTGGGCCTTTTGCCGGAAGGCACACGCGCGTCGGGGGCGTCCACATGCTCAATATCCGTCAGTCCGAACGAGCGCAGACGCTCCTCAAGCCATACGGCTTTCTTTTCTTCACCTTCGCCG
This sequence comes from uncultured Mailhella sp., assembly GCA_910579055.1. Lineage (GTDB taxonomy): Bacteria > Desulfobacterota > Desulfovibrionia > Desulfovibrionales > Desulfovibrionaceae > Mailhella. The sequence continues at coordinate 13,990 of CAJTSU010000089.1, forward strand.
CCACTCTCGGGGGCCAGGGCGGGAAAGGACGTCAAACCGGACTGAAGCTCCAGAGCCCGTTCCGCACGTCCGGCCAAGGCCGCAATCAGTTCGTCTCGCATAGCAACTCCTGTGGCTGAAGCAACAAACATGATTAAATACCGATCACCGGGAACAGCCGGAACAAACGGCAAACTCCCGGTGATCGCAAAAAACAGAAAAAACGGTCTAGCGGCCCTTGGCGGCGCGCTTGGACGCCTTCAACGGGTTCACCTTGGCTTTGGCAGTAGTTTCCGACTTGATATGAGTGGCGAAGTTGCAGCGTCCACCTACCCACTTGCGCTCGGGCACGGGGTAACTGCTGCAAAACTGCTGTTCTTCAAAATTACGCACACGGTCGCAGCCGTTGCACTGTTCCACGATGGGCTTCAGCAAAACTCCGTTGAGTTCCACACCACTTTCAGTCTTGACGGC
>CAJTSU010000090.1 GCA_910579055.1 uncultured Mailhella sp.
GCGATCAGAGGCAAGGCTCGTATTGTATTTGTGGGAATCATGGTATTCCTCCAAGGTTACCATAGCCCCATACTGTCAATATTGGCAGCGGGAGCAACAGGTTCAAGCGGAATGGACAGGTCAGGCATATCCGGTATAGCTTCCTCCGGTAGTTCCGTATCGCCAAGATGCAAGATCGGAGCTGTTTGACTGAATCCATCGAACAGTTCAGCAAGAGTATCCTCGGAGGACGCCGCAGTCATAAGCGCTTGAGTTTGTGAAAGCAACGTCCCCTGTTCCTTGAGATACACACCATCCCCTGAAGCATGAGCAAGTGCGCACCCGTAATGCTTCCCCGTTTGGGCATCTTTGCGAGAGCGGTTTCGAGAAGCTCAATTACAGGAACAACGTGCTCCACGAAAGACAGGCCGACAAGTTTGTCCCTCATGGTTTTCAGGGGGGACAAAGCCTTGTGGGTTACTTCCGTTTTGCCCTCGAAAACTTTTCTCCATATCTCGGATGCGTCTCTGGCTATTTCCCCGAACAGGGTGTTTCCAAGGTTTTCCACTTCATCATGCAGGCCGGATTCTGTCATGGCAGTATCGTCATCCAGTCCGGCGGCGGGAGCGACACGGTATAACTGCCATGCGAATTTCATGCGGTTATCGACATAATCCCGGCTTACCGTGGAGTTCTGGATGATGCTTGCCCATGCGGGATGTCTGGCGATCCATTCCGCAATGCCTTCATCATAGCAAGCGAGGAAGTTCCGCTTTTCCATGAAAAATTCATCGCGGATGGCGCACAATCCATTAATAATATCACCCGCCTTGTCCTCTGGGATGGCCCACCCGGAAAGGAACTTGACGCCATGCCTGTTCAGGAGGTTGACGGCACGGGCCTTGAGTTTTGAGAACACGGTCAATCTGGCGGGATCACAAATCTTCTTGGAACCAAGCGAGGCCAAATCCTCCGGGGGAAGTTCCGCTCCTCCAAAATCTTCCTCCGTCAGCTTGGTTCTGGCTGACCACAGAGAAATGTCGAGGTTCAGAGCCAGAATCCTGTCCAGGACATGCAGGGGAGTGATGAGAGTCAATGTGTCCATGATGATGCTCCTTCAAAGATAAAAGGTGAGAAATAAGAGAGTTAGCGTTTTTCGGTCATGTCCGCATTTCTTGGGAAGTACCTTCGCACCATTTCGACAAGCGCGGCGCGGCTGGTTGTGGAAGCCCTGAATCCCAATGCCCTGTCCATAGCGTATCTGACAGGTGAGATGCCCTGCTTTGCGAGGGGCTGAAAGGCGATGGTCAGTTCCGCCCAGCGGATGAGCGTTCGCGTGGACAGCGTAACATCCAAAGCGTCATGGGCTGCTGAATTTCCCATGAACTGCGTTCTCACGTCATTGGCGAATTCAACCATTTTCTCGATGATTTCAGCAGGGATTGTCGGGAACATTCTGCTCAGCATGGCGCATTCAACATCCGTGGCGGGGTAGTCCATTTTGACCACCATGAACCTGTCCATAAATGCGAGATTCAGGCGCATGACTCCCTGATAGAGTCCTGTTTCGTCGCTTCCCCCATTGGAATTGGCGGTTACAATGAATCGGAACATGGGGCTTGGGGTAACAAGTTCTCCTCCGTTTTCAGCGATGCAAAGCGGAGATCCGTCAAGGATGGTGTTCAGCCCTGCCAGTGTTGCCGGAGAACAGAGATCCGCTTCATTGAACAGAAATATCCCCCCGCGTTTCATTGCCAGAGCCAACGGGCCGTCCTCAAAGCTCATATTGCCGTTTTTCACCGACAGATGGCCTACGAGATTAGGGAACTCAAGGCGATCATGTCCGGTTGCTTCATAGACAGGGTAATTCAGACGTGCCGCAATCTGCCGTACAAGGCTGCTTTTCCCGGCGGAAGTCGGCCCGAAGATGTACAGAGGATCAGGCTTTCGCATAAGAAACCAGACGATCACATCCCGGCTGGATTCGTGGAAAACGTAGGCCGGATCAATTTTCGGGGTGTATTCTGATGGCTGATCGTATCCTGAAATCATTGTGCCGGAAGGCTTGCCGCTGAATATTTGTCCGGCGTCAAGTTGGACAGGGTGAGACATGGTTCCTCCTTAAATTGAAAAAGCCCTGTATTCTGAGAAAAACAGGGCTTCTTCTGGATGTGGGCTGAATAGTTATTGACAGCGGATGTAATTTCCAGATGAATTGTCGAGTATGGTCACTTTGTCAGCAAGCAGCATTGCTTTTGGCAGGTTTTCCAGGCTACGGGTATAACGACGCCGGACATCACATTCGGGAACATCATGTCCACCACGGGCAACTCGTGCTGCAATCCGCGCCAAAGCCAGTTCAGGGGAAGCCAACCGAATATAGACCAATTCCACTTCATAGCCGTGACTCTTGGCCTCCTGCATCAACGTAAGATCAAAATGAGCCGTCAGAGTTGATTCGCGTGCAAAAGAAATACCTTCCTGAATAAACAGACGTGCCATGCGGGCGGCGGCCTTACCTGCGGCCAGAGGGGAAAGTCCCTCCGCCGCAAGTTTGTCCGGATCGATGACCAGTAAATTCTCTCTTATGGCAACTGTTCTGGAAAAGGTGCTTTTTCCCGCTCCATTAGGGCCACAAATACAGAGTAGTTTGGACATATTTATTCAAAATACCCATTATTAGATAGAGTCTTCATTTCAATATGTCCATCAGGATAATGCAGGATATATCGCCCGTCTCCGTCAATATAGTTTAATGGAATTCCCTTTTGCAGTTCATTTTCAAGAACAATATGCTGATTTTCTATTGCGGTTTGAACAAGTTCTTCCAAGGTTAGTGACATATGGCCTCCTTTCGGTAAAAGGATACGAGGTGTAAGGGGAAAAGGTCAATTCTTTTCCAGGATAGGACTCGGGAGCTGTACCTCCATACTGATTTTTCGTGTTAGTCCCAGCTCAAACGGATTATCCCAAAAGTCTCCCCTTACTTCTGTGTCATCATAATCTTCGCCAATGCGTATGAACAGAAAATCCTTCCAGTCGAGTTCCGCCAGCAGATTTTCGATAAAGCTCACATCAGAAAACTCCTCGTACCATTTGACACACTCCCACAGAGAGACTTCAGCACCGGAGTTGGTATCCTCATAGTGCTTGTCCGTGTAGGCAATGAAATCCGTAATGGAAGAAAATGCCTCGGAATTTTTATCCAGGGTGTTCAATTTTTGGTGCATCCTCTGTACCGCTGACTGAGTGAGAGTCAGCCCGATATCAGACCTGTATCCCATTGCTTTTCTCCTGCCTGTTTGTGGTGTTAATAAAAAGTCGTGAGGAAGGCGCACCGATTTTTTCATGGCGGGCAATGAGGGCGGGAACATCGACATCATCCATGCCTCCCACATGAAACAGTTCGACAAGTTCTCCGGCGAGACTATCCCTGTCGAGCGTCCGCCTGCCAGGACTTTGCGTAACACGAAACCGCGTTGAACCTGTCTCAATCCATTGTCCCTGAATATCCGCATGGGCGTACCATTCCTTCATCATCCCCTCCCGTTCCCTGATTTTTTCATCCAGTGCGGAGCGTTCGTCTTTCCAGTGTGTGAGTTCTGTCAGTGAGGATTCCAGTTCAGGATGGGCTACTCCGGCAAATTTTGGACAGCCGGAGCTTGCCTCACAGCCGGAGCAAAGCGAATGAAAGCCTGACGGGGTGGGCAGTTCGTCCACATCCAGTTCTCCTCGCTGAAACTGTTCCTGCATTTGCCATATGTCTTTTGCGTTGCTCAGGCAGGCATTGAGGATACTGCCATTCGGGAGATATGGCCCAAACGCCGTGGCGTCAGTCATGGACAGAGCCAGTACCCATGCCTCGATATCCACCTGTGCAGGGTTTTCAGGAAAGGTCACTCCCCATAACGCTTTGACTGCCTGTGGGAATGTCAGCCCGGAGAAAAAGGGATTTCCTTCGGCATTCCTCAAATTAAAGGATGGAGTGTTCCAGTACCGATTCAGCATGGAAATCTGGCCGTATGCCTGTGTCTCGTATGAGGCATACAGCGTCTCCGGTAGCCTGCCACAACTCTTCACTTCCAGCACACGGACAGTTGGACAGGGCTGGACGGACACCAGCACAAAATCCAGATGTGCCCGAACAGGGCATCCGTCATTGTCCACCGCGATTTCAAGCTGGCGGACAGCAGGCAGATTCAGGGCTGACAATGCCTTGGCGATTCCATCCTCAAACCAGTGGCCTCTCTGGAGAGTAAGAAGCTTTTGCAGGTTATCAGAATTTTGCGGTTGAAACTTATGCAAGACAGCCATACGAGGACACGTCATATAACTGCCGATATCACTCATGCCGACATATTTTGACCTGTCCCCAAGTATCGAGGAACTTGTGTGTGCTGTGTGTAGTTCGAGTCCAGACCTTATACATTCAAGAAGGCGATCCTTGCGTTGGATTTCCGTAGCCATGTAACCTCCTTAAAAACAGAAAAGGACTGCCTATCTCCAGACAGTCCTTTAAATAAACTTTTCATTGAGTTATTGAAGAATAAAACTTCCGCTGTTGGCTATGGCCTTATACATGGAGTCTGGAGCGATATCGAGTTCTCCAGGCCAAGTCACATAGCCATTGTCCACTCTTACCTTGCCAAACTCCTCTGGTTCCACAAGGTGAGCAAATACCCCTCGATAGAACGAGGGCAAGACATGTACGGTTCCCCGCAATCCGTCGTTGAAGGTAACAGCCAAAGTACCATGTGAGAGAACAGAAACAGTCTGGACATCTGCATACATAGTTTACTCCAGAGGCTTGATGCTATTGGGCATTTCGTTATTCGCCGCCAGACTCCAGTTGTCCAACAATTCTTTTTGGTGAAGTTCAGCCCAATCGAGAATGAGGCCCAAAGCTCGTCTTGGAAGTTCACCTTCTATGAGTTTCAGATCAAGGATAGAGATTATCGCTTTGTATTCACCATACTGGGCATGGAAATGAGGCGGCGCATGATCTGAGAAAAACATTCGAATAATGATTCCGTAAAAAAAGCTGATCATCGGCATGAACATTTCCTTCTTGTAAAATCAGCGAGATAGGACTTTTTAGTTCATATTTATTTTGAATTGGAAAGTCCATGATGTCAACGGGGACTACGCCTCATCCCCATCGTATTTCCACCAGAGCCTTTGCTGGTCATTCCATTTGAATCCTGCCGCCATGAGCAGTGTCTTCTTGCTGGCAGTTTCTCCCTTGGCGATGATGCAAAGCCTCCCGTCCTGAGCCTGGACTTTCCGGTAAGTCACTCCATCCAATTGGGGCAAATTTTTAAAACTGTCTACGGCTCGATTTGAGGCATCTGAATTTTGATTTGCAATGGTTGAGTCGTCTGAAGACACTTTTTGTCTCTGTGGGCCTCCTATCCCCTTTTTCTGTGATGAGAGTGATTTTGAACCGATTTTGGCACCCTCTCCATCATCGTCCTCGGTCACGATGCCGAGCATGGCACACAGGCTGTAGCGCCTGGCATAGGTAATGGCTGACCCCATGCCCTGCGGATCGTTCTTCGGCAGAGGAATGACAGCTATACTTGAGATCCATTGCCCTGATTCCGCATGGATGAGCCTTGTTTCCAGCCCGATATGCCCCACCCCCAATTCCACGGGAGCGGGACACGGTAGTTGCGTAAGCCAGATTCCATGAGTGAGCAGTTCACCCCGACATGATTCCATGACACTGTTCAGGGTTGCGTAATTGCTCTTGGTGAATGGATTCGTAGCGTCTTTCAACGCAGGCAGAAGGTTTTGTTGGATTTGGAGCATTGCCTTGGACAGTTCGCTGATGTCCTGCGATTGATTCATGTGCCCTCCTTAAATGAGAAAAGCCATGCGTAAGCATGACTTTATTTCCTGTTTCTGTGTATAATATATATTTATATGTATTTGAATACTACTATTTACATAGTGCTTCGAGCAATTTGGATAATTTTCTCTGCCATAAAAATGATTTCATTTTTTACAAGTTCGGGAGTGTGGACGGCTTGAACTAAGGAAACCAGATTACTCTTGTCACCAGTCAAAAAAAGCTCTGCAACAGAGCATTCCAAGACAAGGGCCATCTTTTCAAGAGTCTGAAAACGTGGGGCAGTAATACCTCTTTCAATGCGTGAAAGCGAGTCTGGCCCGATTCCCAATTGTTCGGCAAATTGAGCTTGGTTCATTCCCCTTTTCTTCCGTCTGGCTGTGATATTTGCACCAACAATCACAGCAAGCGGCTGCTTGCGGTTTATCGTCATGGTTCAAGCTCCTTTTTGGTATGAAAAACCATAGGGGCTTTTGATGTTGTCAAGAACGGACGATTATCCAATTATTGACAAAAAACCAATTCTTGAGAAAAATACCATGACAAGAAAATGATCGATATTGCGGCATGGCGGCTTTGCCGAAAATTTTCTCCCATTGGACATCAAAAAAAATGGGGAGAAAAACTCAACTTTCCGTATTCTGGAATGTACTTAATCTAATCTACCCGTGTCATTTGAAACAAACCACAGTGGGTATGAAGTGTTGGGGAAGAAGCCGATCCGGTGTATGAGGAGATAAGCATGGACACTGATAACAATAAGAAAAAAGAAGATAAAATTATTGATAAGGTTGCCATTGCAACAGGAAATGCAGACACGGTATCCCGTTATGGAAGTGCCAACGGTGAACATATCGTTGCATATAAGGGTATAGACAATGAAACAGGACAAATATACTCAAAGGGCTTGAAGCAAATATCAGAGAGCAGAGTTCATCCAGACTATAAAAAATCAAATATCAAACAGCAGTCTGGATATTCTGCTGAAGTTAAGTCAGCAGCAAAAAAAAATGCGGAAAAGTATATCAATGGAGATACAAAATCGAGAGCATCAAGAACAGATGATATTTCCATGCAATCAGACGGCAAAGGAAATACTATTGGTGGAATTAACGATCAACTTTATGATATTGCAGAAATTGACAACAATGGAATGTATGTCGATGGAACAGCAAGCCAGTTGAAATTTGTAGGTGGAACAGCAGAGCAATGTGCCCAAAAATTAATAAGTGCTAAATATGATAAATACCGTGATGCCAATGTTCCGATGGAAATACCTTCTGACTTTTATAATGATGTAATTTCGTATTATGAAAATGAAATTGGGAAGATAAATAATAGTATTGAGAAAGCTGAAAATAAAGGTAATCATGAGCTTGCTGATAAGCTTCGCAGAAGGCTAGACAAGATAGTAAAAACAAAAAATAATTTAAGAAAAAGCAATGTTTCAAATAAAGAAGCTCTCTTCGCAAGAGAACATCCGCGACTGTCAACGGCAGCTGACATGGCTAAAATTTCGCATCGTGCCGGTCTTGAAGCCGCTAAATACGGCGCGGCCATCGGAGGAACAATATCTGCAACTCGAAACATCATTGCATTAATGCAAGGCAACAAAAATATCCAAGAGGCTCTTTGTGATACGACTGTTGATACAGGAAAATCAGCATTGCTCGGATACGGCACAGGATTTGCCGGGAGCCTTGTTAAGGCAGGTATGCAGAAATCCACATTGGGAACGCTACGGCAACTTTCACGCACTTCATTACCTTCTTTGGTTGTGACGGTTACATTGGAATTGGGGACAAGTATCCATCGCTATGCCAAAGGTGAAATCGATAGTGTTCAGTTTTTAGAAGAAATTGGTGAAAAGGGGGCAGGGCTGCTTGCCAGCGGGTTGATGGCAACCATTGGGCAAATTGCAATCCCTATTCCCGTTGTTGGTAGTGTCATTGGCGGCATGGTGGGGTATACCATAAGCTCCCTCTTTTACCGTTCCAGCCTCCAAGCCCTTCAAGAAGCCAAAGAAGCAGAAAGGCATTACCAAATTATCAAGGCTGAGTGTGAAGAAGCACGGAGTACAATGCTCAAATATCAGGCAGAACTCCAGAGGTTGTTTGAGGCCCATCTGTCAGAACTCAAGGATCAACTATATACTTGTTTTGCCTGTATGAGTAATTCTGTCAATACCAACAACATGGATGATTTTGCCACAGCAGCCAACAACCTGGGGATTCTCTTTGGAAAAACACTCCAATTTAGCAATATGCAGGAGTTTGATGTTTTTATGAAATCTGATGAAAAACTTATGTTATAATGGATGTAGTAATATGTTTTTGAATTTACTCACAGAGAATTCATAACAAATTTTATTTTTAAAATTTTACTATATTATTGCCGTGATAGAAAAAAGAAGATGACCATTATGAAACTATTCCTATATGTTCCACTAATAAAAATCATGAGAAAGTAGAGTACATGTTTGAATAATTTGCACCATGATTTGCAATGCAGACCAATTTTTCAAAATTTATACAGAATCCATTGAACTTATAACCGAATAAAGGAGAACTTTTATGCCTTTACCTCTTCTTGTCCCTGCCGCTATGATTATTGGAGGATTATTCGGCGCAGGCAAAACAGCTAAAGCTATTTATGATAACAGTAAAGCCAATGATGTTGCTTCCAATGCCAAAAATATAGTTGAGACGGCAAATAGGAAGCTGGATTTAGGAAAAGGAGCTACTAACAGACGGCTTTCCGATTATGGTATGCAAAAACTTGAAGCTTTGGACAAGCAGATCTCTCAATTTGTGACATTGTTCAAACGTCTCAAAAATGTTGAACTTGTGGAAAGTCCTGAACTTGAAAATATTAAGGTCGGTAAATTCAGTGAAGTTGCTATTGCAGAGCTTCAGCATTCTTGCAACATTGCTCAAAATACGCTTCAAGGTGTTGGAGCAGGTGCGGTAGGCGGAGCCTTGACCGCTTTCGGAGCATATAGCGGGACAATGATGCTGGCATCTGCCGGGACGGGAACCGCAATTTCGGCACTATCCGGTGTGGCCGCAACCAATGCAACTCTGGCATGGCTTGGTGGGGGTACTCTGGCTGCTGGAGGTTTGGGCGTTGCAGGAGGCACTATGGTGCTTGGGAGTATGGTCGCTGGGCCAGCCCTACTTATTTTCGGTTGCGTTCTGGGGGCGAAAGCATCTCAAAAACTTTCTGAAGCCCAAGAAAATATGGAGAAAGCCAGAACTTTTGAAGTCGAAGTCAATGGTGTTTGTCAAAAATTGGACATGATTCGGGAAGTTACTGGTACAGCTGTTGTAGTTCTCAGCTCCTTGCGGGCACGCCTGAGCAAAGCCACTAAGGCGCTCAAAAATGTTATCGATGAGTATGGAGATGATTTTTCCGTGTATAATGATGAAGCAAAGGCTGTGGTTTTTCAGAATGTCAAATATGCTCAATTGGTAAAGGCTGTTATCGATACCCCCATTCTGAATAAAAATGGGGAACTTCTTGGAGACGCATCAAAAGCTTTCACAGAGATAAAAAGTATGATAAATTGATTTGTCATTCGAGAATGACGCATATACTGCACTAAGCCGCTGGATTTTTCAGCGGCTTAGTTGAATAACAGAGTTTTATTTGGAATCAGTGTTGACGAAATGACTTATAGGTTTATCTAACACTATTTTTATGTCTGTATACCCCGTAGATTTTCTGGTAGCCTGTTCAAAAATTCAGTCATCTGTTATTTTATAAATTCCATATTCTGGAATAAGCATGATCTATGCTCCCTTCATGAGTGCGGAACATGCCTTGGAAGTGATACAAGGCAAGCGTAGCCATATTTTGATTTTGTTACATTTTCTAAAAAAATTTTTTATGGAGGATTCCTATGTATCGCTTCGCTTATTTTGTTGCCGGATGTATCGTTGGATATATAACATCTGGATATGTTGAGGGCTTTTTTGAAGCAGAAGAACGGGAAGAGATTCCTTCCTGCAAGGAAACGGAGGTGGAAGCATGAGTCGTCGCCCTATTTTTCCCGGTGGCATTATTACTTCCGGCCCGACTGTGCAACCAGTTAAATTATCGCAACTTATGCCCATCGCCCTACTGAAACTCCTGCGAGAACTGGCGTGGGAAAAAGGAAAGGAACTCAGAGAAAATCTGAAACAACGCTGATACTTGATATTCAGGCCACCGTGACGGAACTCCATCCGTTGCGGCGAGGTACTTTGAAGGAGTAAATATTGCCTCCCAAAATAGATCAGGACGGCACACCGGGAGTAAAGCTTCTGCGTTTATTCAGAAAGCTTATGCTTGATGGACGGCGTCATTTTCAGGTTGACCTGGCAGAAGAGTTTCAGTGTTCTCCACAGACCATCATACGGCTTGCAGGCGAAATTGAGGCGGTGATTGGCACAAGCCTTGAATCCGGCAATGAAAACCGGAAACGCTGGTATCAGATAAAAACCCTTTCGCGAAGCAGCCTGGGGCTGGAGTTTGAAGAGTTGAGATATCTGGCGGTATGCCGCGATTTGGCGGCGTCTACCTTGCCGGAGCAGGTTCGCAAGCGGGTGGATGGCACCATCTTCAGTCTTTCGCTTCTCATGGCTGACCATGAGTATGCTGAGCGTGAAAGTGTCCAGCGGAAACAATTTGCCTTCTTTTCCAAGGGCAAAATTGATTACACACCACATTTTCAGCAGATCGAAACCCTGTTAAAATCTGTGGAGGAGAAATGCATATGCCTTGTCCGATACAGGGCTGCCGGAAAGCAGGATATCAGTGAACACCGTCTTGCCGTCAAACGCCTTGTCTCCATGAACAGTGCCCTTTATGTGCTGGGCGCGGTGACTACGGATGACTTCAGAGACATGCGCCGACTAATAAATCTGGCCGTACATCGGATCAAGGATGTTACCTTAACGGATAAACGTATTTGTTTCGATATACCGGAGGCGGAACCGGGAACTTTTGGCCTGCCGTGGCATGAGCCACGAACATTTCAAATCCGCTTTAAGCCGGGCAAGGCGTCAGACTATGTGCGGGAAAGAATATGGGCGGACAGGCAAAAGCTGGAAGAACTGGATGATGGCGGGGTAATGCTCGAAATTGTGACCTGTAGTGAACCGGAACTTCGCGCTTGGGTGCGAAGTTTCGGCGATGAAGCGAAGTTGCTCGAAAGAGTATCTTCTATGTAAAACAATTTAAAATGAATGAATTAAATATGAACATCAAGAATACAAATTAGTCATAAACATCTATGTATATATACCTAATACGAAACAAAGGAGTAAACTATGTACGAACAATGCAAACTCACAGACATACCAAACTGGTTAAAGAAGGATGAGGCATACCAGATAAATCCTGAGCGTGTTACTGCTATTATAGAGCAGAATATGCGGAAAACTGAGGACAAGGTACGGAAATCTTACGCACACACAAATGCAATAGAGGAGAATCTTCAAAGACTTATCAAAGAAGCACTTTATGATGAATATTTTGGGCCACAAATGCCTTGCATGATATCCTAAATAATACCAATCGCGGATATTGGGAGAATTCTCCCAATATCCGCGGGTATTAAAACTATAGTATTTTTTCTTCCTATTCACTGGAGGAATTATGGACAGATTGACAACATGGATGATGGCTATGGTGACTATCGGTGGTATGGCACTTGGGGCAGCAGCAACTCTTGGTGTACTCAGAATTGGGGGAAAGATTCGGGTAAAAGTAGAACAGGTTGAATAAATTCCGGATACAACACCTATTTGCACAATAGGAGAGCAACGTGAGCATTCCCTTTGTTGGCCCCAGTCTTCCTGCTTTTTCCACGTTCCCCAACACTTCCCGTCAGGAAGATGCTTGTCCTTTTGGTTCAATGAAGGGGCGGGCAGTTCCATCCCTGAAATCAGTCACCGTTTCCGGCGAAGTCCACGGCCTTCTGTTCAAGTCTACGATCAGGCAGGAGTATCGGAACGAGACGAAGGACACTCTGGAAGTGATCTACACCTTCCCGATGGCCTGGGGCACAGTTTTGCTCGGCATGGCAGCGGAAATGGGCGGTAAAAAGCTGACGGGCGTTGTCATCGAGAAGGACAAGGCCGAAGAACAGTATGAGAAATCTATTCGGGAAGGAGACAGTGCGATCCTGCTTCAGGAGTCAGCAAAGGGGCTTTATACGGCCAATCTTGGTAATATCAAACCGGGAGAATCTGTTGCTGTCGAAATTCGCAGCGCACAGCTTCTGCGTTTTGAACAGGACAGGGTACGCCTGTGTATTCCCACAGTTATCGGGGAACGCTACGGCGAATCCCATGGGCCGGGCAAGCTGGCTGCCCATGAGTCCGCTGAAGTCGATGGCTCGGCGCAATACGCTTTCGCCCTGCGTATCATGCTGACAGGCGATATGGCGAGGAGCGTGATCTCTTCGCCCACGCACGGCATCTCATGCGAACACACGGAAAATGGCCTGCTCATGACTCTGGACGATGGCGCAAGTCTGGATCGGGATTTCGTGCTGCTCATGGAGCAAATATCTCAAGGTTCTTTGGCTCTGGACGCGCCGTGCGAGGAAGGTCATATGCTGCTTGCCAGCTTCGCCCCACATCTTCCCCCACAGAAGACAGCCCCCATTGCCGTAAAAGTGTTGGTAGACTGCTCGGGTTCCATGTCAGGTGAACGTATAGAACAGGCCCGCAAGGGACTGCGGCAAATCGTCGCTCTGCTGAATCCGGAAGATCACATGTCATACAGCCGTTTCGGTTCGGAAGTCGCGCACATGACAAAGACCATGCTGTCCTGTTCGGAAAAATCCATAGAGCATTTAGCCTCTCTCGTGAAGGAAACGGATGCCAATATGGGCGGCACGGAGATGGAATCAGCCTTGGCATCGGTTATTACCAAAATTGACCTTCCACGGGAGTGTGAATCTCAGCCCACGGTTCTGCTCGTCACGGATGGCGATGTATGGGAAGTGGAAGATATCATTCAGACAGCGCAAAGATCGGGGCACAGGATTTTTGCCATCGGGGTGGGCTCGGCTCCGGCGGAAAGCCTGCTCAGGGAAATGGCAGAAAGAACAGGGGGAGCCTGCGAATTTGTCACGCCTGGAGAAAACATGGCGGAGGCTGTGCTGCGCATGTTTCATCGCATCCGTGGCGTAATTGCCAGAGATATCCGTATTGATTGGGGAGGCGAGCCTGTCTGGCAGTCGTCGCTTCCGCAATACCTGTATGATGGCGAAACCGTTCATTGTTTTGCCCTGATGAAGAGTGCGCCTGAGGTCTGCCCCACGCTGAACTGGAGCGTGCGGGGCGACAGCGGTTCCGCGCAGGCGAGCAGCCCTGAGATCGTAAACGATGAGGATATACTGCGCATGGGCAAAATGCGCCAGATGAAGGAAACGAAGAATCCCCGTGAACGACTGGATATTGCTCTCAAGTATCAGCTCGTTTCCGATCAGACTTCCTTTATTCTGACCTGTATTCGCGATGATGACGATAAAGCGGAAGGTTTGCCCAGGGTACAGCATGTGAAGCAGATGCCCGCGCATGGGCATGGATGCTTTACTGGATTTACTGCTAGTTGTATAGGCGGTGTGGAACATTCTCTCCGTGCCCATAGCAAATCTTTTGCGGATTTATCCGTATGCGGCTGCGTAATGATGAGCTTTATGGAGGAGAATGAAGGTGCAGGCGAAATCATTTTCAATGATCTTTTGCGAAGTCAAAAAGACAAGATTGTTTCGTGCTGGAATATGAAAAAATATACTTCAGCAAGCGTGATGGAATGTCTTGCCGATATCCTCCAGAAACGGGACTTGGGGGTATGGCGGCATCTTGTCAGCGGGTTCCAAAGGTCAAGCCTTTTGGATGAAGAACAAATCTGGGCGATTATCGTTCGGTATCTTCTTGAGAAGAGCAATGCAGGTCAGGCCGTCGACAGGCATTCCCTGCGGCTGCTGAATATTGTGCTGAACTCTGTCTCGAAGGCAGATATGGATTTTATTACGGCACGTCTGGGACAGATCTAGTCGTTTAGCCATATAGAAGTAGTATTTCAATATTCTGAGATACTACTTCTATTGATATTATAAAATGAAAATGAGGTATATTGTGCGATACGAGTACTTTAGTGACTGTATGGAAATTTTAGGTGATACCAAGTATACTGATCCTGAGTTTCAGGATAAACTGGCTCTTATTGAAGAGTACCTGTATGCTAGGTATTTGGAGTTCCTGATTTTAGTCAAGCAAGATGTTGAGGTTGCTAGGAAAATATCCAGAGAGCGAGCGAAACAGGAGTGCTTAGGTATAGAAGATAGAACTCGTATTAAATATGATACAATTTGATATATGAGTGTCTATCTTGTATATGGGAAACTTATTTGTAGTAGTTCAGACTTGATCTGACATTCGCTCCGTTTTGATGTCTCCTCTTGTCCGATTAGTTGAGCTGTCCGACCTTTTCGTTCCAGAGCTGTTTGCCCTCAAGGAGAGTTTGCATGGGCGTTCGTCCACAGCACATCTTCCCCTGGTGAGTCCGCTCGGTGTTGTAATA
>CAJTSU010000091.1 GCA_910579055.1 uncultured Mailhella sp.
TCCCGTTTTGGAAGCACCATATATTCATATCCTTATTTTTGCAATTAGGCACTAGTAATCATATCACTGATTTCTCTGAACGCCCCCAGCCCGCCACCGCATGCCAGCACGAGGTCAGCCCTGGCCTTCACATACTCCGGCGCATCCGCCACAGTCACGGACAGCCCGCAGAGGTCAAAGACCTCCATGTCCGGGATGTCGTCTCCGATAAAGGCGACTTCCTCGGCCACAACACCGCAACGCTCCATGATGCCGGACAGCGCCGTCCGCTTGTCCGCCTGGCCCAGCACGGCCTCGGCAATGCCCAGATCCGCGAGCCGCCGACGCAGGGCCGGGCAGTCCCGCCCGGAGAGCACGGCCACCTGTATTCCGGCCTGTTGCAGCAGTCTGACGCCCAGACCGTCGCGGGCATGAAAGCGTTTCAGGCATTCCCCGTCCGGCCCGTAATACAGCCCGCCGTCCGTAAGCACGCCGTCCACATCGGTGATGACCAGCCTGATGTGGCGCAGTTTGCCTGCCAGTGCGGGATTCAGTCGTGCGGCACCCACAGGGCAAGCAGAAACAGGCCGCCGCAAATCCCCCACAGCCACGGTTCCAGCAGTTGCAGCGTTGGCATGTTCTCTCCCGTTGATGAATGCGCGTACCCGCTCCAGGTCCTCCTGCGTATCCACGCCCGTACCCATAGGCGGCACTTCCGGCACGCGGATGACAATACCGGCCTGGAGAAAACGGAGCTGTTCCAGCTTTTCCGCCTGCTCCAGCGGGGAGGCAGGCAGGGAGGCAAACCCACGCAGGGCATCGGCTCTGTAAGCGTAGATGCCCACATGCCCCCAAAATTCGGCGGGTTCGCCACTCTCGCGCACAAAGGGCAGCGGCGCGCGGCTGAAATACAGCGCGTTTCCCGCATGGTCGCGGATGACCTTGACCTGATGGGGGGAGCGGGCCTGTTCCTCGCTGATGCGACTGCACAGGGTCGCCACCTGCACGCCCGCGTCTTCCGTGAAAACGTCCAGCAGCCTTTCAATGGCCGCAGGCTCCAGCAAGGGCTCGTCGCCCTGCACATTGACGTACAGGTCAGCGGCAAGAGATTCCGCCACCTCGCGCACCCTGTCGGAACCGGACCGGCAGTCAGGCGAAGTCATGCACACCCTGCCGCCGAAACGCTCCACGGCATCGGCAATACGCACATCATCCGTGGCCACCACAACATCATCCAGCCCGCGCGCACGGGATACGATCTCCCAGACGCGCTGAATGAGCGGCTTGCCGCAAATGTCCAGCAGGGGCTTGCCCGCCAGACGGGTGGAGGCATAGCGGGCGGGGATGACGGCAACGGCTTTCATGCCCCGACTCCTGCGGTTTGCTTGGCCAGCCGGTCAAATTCCCCGAGCTGGTTCAACAGGGACGGCAGGTCGCGCAAAGCCAGCATGTTGGGGCCGTCGCAGGGGGCCTTGTCCGGATCGGGATGCACTTCCAGGAACAGACCGGCCACGCCCACGGCCACGGCGGCGCGGGCCAGCACGGGCACGCCCACGCGTTCCCGCACCTCGGCCAGAATGGCCAGCCCCTCGGTCATGCCCACGCCGCGAAACGACGCCCCGGAAGAGCGGTTGGCCTTGTCGAAACTGGACTTGTAGATAAAAGGCACACCCGCCGCCGCGAAGATTTCCCTGAGCGCGGCGGACACTTCCAGCGCGTGGGCGCGGCTCTCCAGCGCGCACGGCCCGGCAATGCAAAACAGGGGCGCGCCATTGTCCACCGGCCCGAAGACCCTGCCCTGAAAGTCAAAACAAAATCCCATAATTCCCCCCTACAGCCCCACAGCCACCTTGACGGCCACGGCCATCTGGTACAGCACCTGGGTCACGTCCTTGACCAGTTGCAGATTTTTGGAATCAAATCTGGGCATGACCAGAATGCGATCGCCGGGTTTGATGGCCTGCCCCCTGGCGCGGGCAACTTCCCCGTTGAGGCCCACAATCAGGATATTGCCCGCATCCGCCCGGTCGGAGAGGCCGCCCGCGCCGCCGAGATAGCCTTTCAGGGAAAGGCCCTTTTCCCAGGTCACGGCGGTGGGGATGAGCACTTCGCCGGAAACGTGCACCACGTCTGTTTTGCGGGGGATGATGATTTCGTCGCCTTCCTCCAGCAGCACGTCGGAAATTCTGCCGCTGCGGGAGACCACCAGCACGCCGTCCGGCTCCAGTTGCGAGGCCCGCTGCACGAAATTCTGGATCAGTTCGGCTTCCTTCACCCGAATGCTGGCTTCATCCACAGATGAAGATGTGGCGGTCAATGCGCTCTGCTCCAGACGGCGCAACGCATCCGCGAGAATGACCTTCTGCTCGGCGGCCACGCTCCTGCGGCGGATGTAGATGGACTTGATGTCCGCAAGCTCCGGCTCCACGGCCACATATTCCAGCAGGGTCTTCAGTTTGGTCTGCTTGAGCACGGGAAAGCGCGACGCGCCGTGAATGGCCCCGGACGCGGCCACCATGATGGTCTTGCCCCGCGTGTCGGCCACAAACTCCACCCGGTCTCCGTCCTCAAGAGGCAGATTACGAAAATCATCCAGCGTCACATACACGTTGAACGGCTCGCCGTTGCGCATGCCGCCCACGCTGACATGGGAGACGCCGTTCATGGGCAGGGCGTAGGTCAGCAGCTCCCTGCCGAGGTTTTCCCTGCCCTGAAATTCATAGCGGGCGGGCTGACGCAACGCGCCGTAAGCGGCCACGGAGATGCCAAAGGGTTCCACCAGAATGGTGTCCCCGTCTTTCAGGCGGATGCGCGGCAATTCTCCACGCAGCATGTAGTTGTAGAGGTCAATCCGGCCGATGGTCTGTTTGCCGCGCAGGATTCTGATGTTCCGATAACTGCCCTGTTCCGGCAGGATGCCTCCGGCCCGGTCCAAATAGGACATGACGGAATCCTGCGGCCCGCCCGCGTAGCGGCCGGGAGCGGGCACGTTCCCGGCCACATAGACGGCCACGGGCTGGGCGCTTTGCAGATTCACATAGATATTGACGTTCTCTGGAAAGACCGAGGCCAGCTTTGCCCGTACCGATCCGGAAAGGGCGGACTGCTTCAGCCCGGCCACCTGTACCGGCCCCACTTCCGGCAGAAAGATGTTGCCCTGCTGATCCACAAACAGCACATCGTCATAGCTGCGCGCGCCCCATACGCGCACGGTGATCCTGTCGCCCGGCAAAATGACATAATCGTCATTCATGCCGCTGCCGTAGGTGCCCGCGAAATTGCCCCGGAACAGGTTCGCGCCGAAAGGTTCCAATGCCTGCGTCATATCCGGGCGGTAGCTTTCCAGCGCCCAGGCGGGCAGGCCCGGCATGGACTGACGCCGACGCTCTTCCCTTTGCCATGAGGATTCCTGTCCGTACATGGCCTGCTGATGGCCGGCCTGGTAGCCCCCCGGCAGATAAGACGGCGGCCGGGTTACGGGCAGGCCCGGTATGCCCCCGCTGCCGCCGGGGCTGGGATTGCCCGATCTGCCAAGATTGCCGCCGTAGGAAGAACCGCTCTGACGCGCATCCTCCGCCGCGTGTGCCGGAGTTGCCAGAGCCAACAGCAGAACAATAAGAACCCACGTTATCGAGGGGGTCCGGGGGGAATCATTCCCCCCGGCGGGGTACGGGGCAGCGCCCCGATATATCAAGTTTCTTCCTTCCATATCCTAAAACCCCGCGTGTTCGCGCACAGCGGCGACAATCAGAGAACAGAGGGCCGCCAGCACCAGAGCACCGACAAAAACATAGATCGTGAACAGGAACGGACGGGGATACAGGGATTCGTCCGGCAGGGCCGGAATCTGAAACGCCTCCACATAGCGGGACTTGCCTTCCGCCTTGACGCGGGCGGTTTCCAGAGAGGTCATGGCCGAGACAAGCTGCTGACGGGCAAACTCGTTTTCCGTCTGCAAGGCTTCGTATTCCCCGGCAAAGGCGGTCAGGCTGTCCGCGCGGGCCGCTTCCCCGGCCAGCCGCGGCTTTTCCGAGGCAAGCTGCTTTTCCAGCGCCTCCAGCCTGGCGCGCAGGCCCACCAGAGCCGGAGCGCCCTTGCTCATATAGGTGGAAGCTTCCGCGATTTCCGCGCGGACTTTCACGGCCTCGCCTTCCAGTTGACTGACGATGTCTTGCAGCCCGCCCGCCGTGCCTACCGGGTCCAGCATCCCGCTCCTGTTGCGGAATTCCCGCATGGCTTCCTGCGCGGCGCTCACCCGTTTTTCCGCTGTCTTCACTTCGGTTATGGCCAGGGCAATGGCGTCGTTTTGCGCCCGGCGGCTCATGGCGTTGACCAGCGCCTCGCTTTTGGCCAGCACGGCCTCGGCCAGATTTTTGGCCGTGGCCGGGTCATAAGCCTTGACGCTCAGGGCGATGATGCCGGTTTCCGGGTCAAAGGAGGGCTTCACCGCCCAGCGCCAGTAGGAAAGGCGTTCATCCCGTGTGGCGTCGGCGGCCAGACGGCTGATGCTGTCGTGCTCGCGGCTGGAGAAATGGAGGAAGATGCCCATTTCTTCGTCAATGGCCTCCATGATGTCCGGGGACTGGATGTATTCGGCCACAATGCGCGCATCCGCGCCCACGGACGCGCCGGAAGGCAGCAGCAGGGCGGCAAGGCCGCCGGCCGCGCCGCTGCTCTCCGCGCCGCGCACCGCAAAACGGGCTTCGGCGATATACATGGGCGAGGCCCACAGCCCGAAGTAGATCACTGACAGGAAGGTGGGAAGCAGCACGGCAAGCAGCAAAGCCTTCATGGCCGGGGAAAGACGGAGACTGACCTTGTGTTGATCCAGGACGACGGGATGCGCGGGCAGTTCGAGGCTGGGCTGTGGCGCAACCCGTCCGGCAGGTGCGGTCGGCATTGGCGTAGCCGCTTTGGCTGGCGCGGGTGTTGCGGGGATGCCTGTTTTACTGTCCGGCATGACAGATCTCCGTGTAGACGCGCAGGGCATCATTCAATTTGTCGTACACGGTCAGCACACCATTGTGCAGCACCGCCGCGCTGTCGCAGTTTTTGCGGATGGTGGCCACGCTGTGCGACACCACAACCAGCGTCGCATTTGCCTTGCGCGCCTCGAATATCTTCTCCGCCTTGGCCCGGAAGGAGGCGTCGCCCACAGACCAGGCTTCATCAATAAGATAAAAGTCAAAGCCAATGGACATGCTCAGGCCGAACGCCAGCTTGGAACGCATACCCGCTGAATAGGTTTTCACGGGCATGTCCATGTAAGGGCCGAGTTCGGAGAACGCCTCCACAAAATCCGTCACTTCCTCAATATCCGCACCGTAGATGCGGCTGGTGAAGCGCAGGTTTTCCCGCCCGGTCAGGCTGCCGTTGAACCCTCCGGCAAAGCCGATGGGCCAGGAAATACGCCCCTTGCGGATCACGGTGCCGCTGTCCGGGCGCTCCGCCCCGCTGATGATGCGCATGAGCGTGGACTTGCCCTGGCCGTTCAGACCCAGAACGCCCATATTCACACCGGGCCGCAACGTAATGCTGACATCGTGCAGAACATCCCTGCGCTTTCCGTGCGGCAAACGGTAGGATTTGCGGATGCGGGAAAGCTCGATCACCGGATTTCTCTCCCGCGCACGTAGCGTTCCAGCAGCAGCCCCAGGCAGAGCGAGCCCATACACCACGCGGCCATATAGCCTATGCTGTACAAGGGCGCGGAAGAGGAGGCGGAAAAGCCGTAGCGCTGCCACTCAATGAGTTGGGCAATGGGATTGAGTAAGAGAATATGCGCCAATCTGCCGGGCAGTTCGGAAATCTGAAAAAAGATGCCCGAAGCAAAAAACAGAATCCGCAGACACATGGGAACCAGTTTGTCCAGTGTAGGCTGGAAACGCGCCAAAGACGCGAAGACAAGCCCCATTCCCAACCCCAGAAGAGGCGCAAAAAACAACGTGGCGGCAAGAGATGCGGGGGCGCGCAGAGCAATGGATTGTCCACATGCGACAGCAACAGATAGAATGATTACGGCAGACAAAATTTGGGTTCCCCATACTACAATGGTGCGGGCCAGCATCAAATCCAGTTCCGTTACCTGCGGGAAAGTCAGCAATGCCTGATTGGCGCTTACAGCTCTCATACAGCGGTTCAAGGTATCGCTGAAGACATACCAAGGGAGAAAACCGCACAGCAGAAAGACGGCCATACTCATGCCATGCGGCGCATACGCGCCCATAAGTTCGCGGAAGCCCCAGAACACGGCGATATTGAACGCCGTCTGGATAACCGCCCAGAGGTAGCCCAGCCGGGTATTGCCGTACAGCGTATGCACTTCACGCAGGATAAGTGCGCTGATAACTCTTCCCTGCACCGTCAGAGCGGAAGAAACCGAGGGGGCGGAAAGGGCGGCGCTCATCGCGGCATACTCTCAAAAACAGTGGGGATGAAACGCCATGCGTCCTGTTCTCGGCACACCGCGAACCTGTGACTCATGGTTCCGCTTGCGGCACGGGCGGAACGGCATTCGTTACCCAGGCCGGAAAGATAGAGCGGCCCAGCCTCAATGGTGGACGGGCCAAAGGGGCTTTCGGCAAAGTATTGCGTGGAGCCTTCCGGCAGGGCCGCCACCTGATCCGCAAAAGAAGGGGCGGGAGCGACGCTCGAATCCGCTGAAAGCATCGCCGGGGCGTATCGCCCGGCGCAGCCGGTCAGCAGCAGAGCCGGAAGCAGAAACAGGAGCCGCCGCATCATTCCACCCCCGCGCGCAGGCAGTCATGGACATTGAGAATGCCGACCGGCTTCCCGTCGTTGGTGACGAACAGCGAAGTAACCTTGTTTTCCTGCATCAGCCGCAGGGCTGCCGCGGCAAGCGTATCCTCGCTGACGACAACCGGATGGGGATGCATCACCTGCCTTGCCTTTTTGTCCATGAGCGAAGGCCCCATATGACGCCGCAGGTCGCCGTCGGTGATGATGCCCGCAAGGCGACTCCTTTCAAGAATACCCGCCACGCCGAAGCCCTTGCCGGTCATCAGCACCAGCACATCCGGCATAAGCGCGGAAGCCGGAAGCAGGGGCATGTCTTTGCCCGTGTGCATGATTTCCCTGACCGTCAGCAGCTTGCGCCCAAGCGATCCGCCCGGATGCCAGCGGTGAAATTCCTCCGGGGAGCACCCCCGGCGGCGCATCAGCGTCAGGGCCAGCGCATCGCCCAGGGCCATTTGCAGCGTGGTGGATGTGGTGGGAGCGCAGTCCAGCGGGTCGGCCTCCGGCACCAGCGGCAGCAGCAGGAGCTGTGTGGCGTGTTTGCCGAGCAGGCTGTCCGCGTTGCGCGTCACGCCTATCAGGGGAATGTTTCTCCGCGCGGCGTACAGCACGATATCCGAAAGCTCCGCCGTATTGCCCGAATTGGAGAACGCCAGAATCGCGTCGCCGGAGGCAAGCATGCCCATATCGCCGTGGCTGGCCTCGCCCGGATGGATAAAATAGGCCGGGGAACCGGTCGACGCCATCGTGGCGGCCACCTTGCGGGCCACATGGCCGCTTTTGCCCATGCCCGTCACGGCAATGCGGCCGCTTATGCCGTACAGACAATCTACAGCCTTGCAAAACGCAATATCCAGCCCGCGAGCCATAAGGGCAAGAGCATGCGCTTCCTGGCGCAGTACCGATGCCGCAAAGCCCACTTCCTGAAGATGTTTCTTTTGTGCCGTGCACATGCGCTGTGTTTTCTCCAAAAACATGTCACGGGCATAAAAAAATACACCTTTAAACCCGCTGTATTCATGAAGGACCCAGGGTCAGATCGGAATCGACAGATACACTGTCGGAGAATCTGCCAAATCCAAGGGGAAACTGACAGATACACTGTCAATTTTTTGCATCTGAAAAGAAGAGCGGAAAGATGTAACCTAATGAATTTACAAAATTTTTTTCTGGCAAAAGGGGCAGGGAAATTTTTCTCCAAAAGCTGATGTTGCCAACAAACATGCTTTAATGTATTGGTTTTCAACCATTCATCGACAGTGTATCTGTCAATGAGCTGTCCGGATGGCCTCTGGTAAGGCGTCTTGGATTTGCTTCCGCAAATCCGCTTAACAGCGCCCATGTTCCACATGGGCGAGCGGCAGTCGTTAGGCGACGAAGGAGCCTTACGGCTGGCGACAGCAGAGATAAGGCAGCATGTACCCACGGCCTGCTCGCTTGCGCCTTCGTGCGGCTTCGCCGCCCAAAGGCTCCGCTCCGCGTGACAGAAGACTCGGCTAACGGGAACGCTGCGCGGCCTTCTCAGCCTCCATAGCTCGATACGCTCGCGCCTCCGGCGGTCAGGGTTATGTTCAACACTTAATTCAGAATTACCGCGACCTCTCATCTCTCATTGACGGCAATCCGGCAGGAACCATATGGTGTAAATACATGGGGCTGATGTCACACCCATGTGAAGGAGTCGTCCATGACACCTGTAACACCTGCGGTGCGTTTTTTCCGAAATCTTTGCGGAGCTTTTTTTCGCTGTATTCCTCTGGTTGTGTCCACAACCTGTCTTCTTGCGCTTGGCAATGCGGCTGGCCGCTACGCCACTCGATATTTCCGGTTCACTGACGCTGGAAAACGGCAGCCAAACCGTGGACGACGTCACCGGGAGGGGAACGCTCACCCTGGACGGATATACCCTGAACGCCAGAAATGTGCACGCTTCCGGCCTGAATCTTGACATGAAGGGATCCACGCTCAACAGCGCCGGCGAAGTGACCGTCAAGCACATGGTCATGGACGGTTCGCGCCTTGAGGCGGCCGGGCGCATTTCCGGCACAGTCACGGCCCCGCATCAGCTTTTTCTGGAAAACAGCATCATACGTTCAACCGGCGGCGATATCTCACTTGGCGAAGGCTACAGCGGTTTTCATGTCCACAATGACAGCACCATTCAGGCGCATGGCGAGGTTATGCTGTATGGCGGCCTGCGCGTTTTGCAGGGCGAAAGTCATATCATTGCCGACACCGGGCATATTTTCGGAAATATCCTTGAGGCATACGGCGACGCCAGGCTGTATGTAAAGGCTCCCGCCGGCGAAGTAACCTCCAACTCCATGATAGCAACCACGCTGGAAGCCGACAGACTGCGCGGCATTAATGTGACCGTCAGGGAAACATTCGATGTCGGATCGGTGGACATTACGCGCGGCAGCGGCAGCCTCATCCTTCCCGGTGTGAACAATACGGTTCGGACAGCCCTGAACCTGGCCAACGCACGCGCCGAGGTCAACGCGCTGACGGTGAACGGCACGGCAAACATCTCCGGCGGGAGCTTCAGCGGCCGGGACGTGACTCTGGCGCAGGGGGCGACCTTCAGCGACGGCGCGCGGGCGAGCATGAACGCGCTTGCTCTGAGCGACACGCTGCTGGCGGTCAACAGCCGCGTTGCCGTGGAAACGCTCAGCGGAAACGGAGCCGGAGGCAAGGTTGTTATCGGCGGGAACGCCGCTGTCGGCCTGGGGACGGCGGATGTGAACTGGATCGACCGTCAGTTCTCCACGGCGGACGGCAGTCCGCTCGCTCCGGTCACGGCCGCGCTTGCCGTTGCCGGCTCTCAGGACATCTCCCATGTGGGCATTCTGGTGGATGGAAACGCCGCTGGCGCGTCCACAGCCATGCCGGGGACGGCGCATTTTACCCGCAATTCCCTCCTTGTGGTCAACGCGGCCGCAGCCGAAGCCAGCGGCGCGGGCGCGCTGCATGGCGGAACCTTTTCCGTGGACGCCGGGGCCAAGCTCTATATTCCTGATGCTGTCCACGGCGGCGTCTACAATGTGCTGGACGCGGCCGACCGGGAAAACGACATTACGTATGCGGCTGACGCCTGGACGGGCGACAATCTTCTTGCCGGAACGCCTCTGATTGCGCTGGAACGCAGACCCGGCACCGAACAGGGGCTCTTTTACGCACGCGCCGTTTCGGCGGCCTCGGCCTTCACAAAACTGCATCCCCGGCTCGTTTCCATGCTGGATACAACCTATGCCGAGGGCAAGATCGGCTATGCCCACCGCGATTCCGACATTGAGGGCATCCGCTTCCTCTCCCGCGCCATCAGCCGCGAATATATCGCCAATAACGGCAGGCTTGCCGCCTCCACCATTGAGAGCGCCGCGCGCATGGCTGTGCTCGGCGCTGTACCCCAAATGACCATGACCGCCAACCAGGCCGCAAGCAGCGCCATGAGCCTGCGCGCAAGCGGCGAACCGGGCGGTGGCGTTCAGGTCATGGGTGAAAACGGCGCGCCCGTTGAAGATGCGCTCACCCCGCATGGCTGGGCGCTATGGGTTATGCCCATCTTCCGGAACGCCAACGGCTTCGGCATGAGCGCCGGCAACTGGGACATGGATTTCAGAGGCTACCTGGGAGGCACTGCCCTGGGCGGCGACTATACCTTTAAAAATGCGCTCCGGCTGGGCGTGAGCCTCAACCTCGGCGCAGGCTACGCGCGGGGCTCCGGGGAGCTTGCGCACACAAGCAATCATATGAGCTTCTGGGGTCTTGGCGCCTATGGCGGCTGGAAGGCGGGCAATCTGAATCTTTCGGCGGATGTGGCCTATACCTCCGCCGACAACAGCCTTGAGCAGGGGCTGCCCGCGGGCATGGAAATGCCCCCGCTCAAAAGCGACGTGAGCTCCCGGGCGCTCAGCTCCGGCCTGCGCGCGGAATACCGCATTCCCACCGCATGGATGGATGTAACGCCGCATGCGGGCGTCCGGTATCTCCGCCTCCATGCCGACGGCTACGACGTGCAGAGCAACGGCACGGTGCTGGAAGGCGACTCCATGCGCCAGGACATCTGGACGTTTCCCGCGGGCATCGCCTTTTCGCGCGAACTGGAACTGCCCCAGGGCTGGCGGTGCCGCCCGATCCTCGATCTCTCGGTCATCCCTGCCGCCGGCGACATGGACGCCAGGGCCAATGTGCGCTTTACCGGCACGGGTATTGATTCGGCTCCGGAAACCCGGATCATGGATCATATCAGCTATCGCGGCGGGCTCGGAGTGGAGTTTTCCGGCGGAGGTCTTGCCCTGGGCCTCAGCTACAGCTTTCAGGCCGGCAGAAAGACCACGGCTCAGGGGGTAACGGCGAACTTGAGCTGGCAGTTCTAAACCGCCGCAACATGAAATGCTTCGGTGTTCCGTCCGCCGGGCGCAAGCCCGGCGCGGCGTCGCCGGGTTCGCTTCGCCGAAACCACGCTTTCGGCGAAGCGATTTTAACTAGAGCATTTCGATCATAACATGATCTACGAAGTCGAGCGGAGCGAGACTCCGCCACGACACCGGAGCAGCCGCAATTCACTTGCGGCATTCTCCGGTGGAGGCGTGAAACCTGTGCGCCGGAATATTGGGATCTGGCCGGCAGATATTTTCAAACGCAAAACGCGCTACGCCTGCGCCTCGCTGCGTTCCGGGTCCTGTCCGAAAGTTTCTTTCATCAGCAGGCACATCACAAGGGCGACAGCAAAATTCCCCGCCAGCACCCAGGACGCGGAAGCAAAGGCCGGGCCGGAAGCTCCGCTTTCCAGTGCGGCCAGGGCCAGCACAAACGCGAACAGTTTTTGCACGACAATGCTCCACAGGGGCTGAAGCATGTTCATGCACCCGGCCGCCGTGCCTACCAGGCGCAAGGGGAATATCTCGCGCAACATGGAAAAGGCCATGGGCGCGGTTGCACAGGTGCCCAAAGTAAACCCGATCA
This sequence comes from uncultured Mailhella sp., assembly GCA_910579055.1. Taxonomy (GTDB): domain Bacteria; phylum Desulfobacterota; class Desulfovibrionia; order Desulfovibrionales; family Desulfovibrionaceae; genus Mailhella. Next base: position 11,704 of record CAJTSU010000091.1, read on the forward strand.
TAATCGCATACACGGCAACACCGGAAGGATTGGGGCAAAAAACCATGCCCAGCGCGGTGAGCAGCCCGCAGCAACTTCCGAAATACAGGGGCTTCTTGCGGCTTTTGAGGCGCGTGTCTGACAGCCAGCCCGTCAGCGGCTGAGCAGCCAGGGCCAGCAGCGATCCCACGGTCAGCACGAAGGAAGCCGCTTCCTTGCTCAGCCCGCATCCCTGCATGAGATACGGGCCCCACAACAGGGAAATCATGGCGAAATAGCCTCCCATACTGCACATGCTCCACAGCGCCACGGGCCAAAACCGGCGCGTCTTTAATACTTTCCCAATCCCCCTGGCCAACGCGGAAGGAGATGCCTTTTTGCGCGGTGCCGTTTCGGGTGCCGGCGTATCGCGCACAAAAATCCAGATCAGTACCGCCAATGCCAGCGTCAGCAGACCCGCTCCCACAATGGGGACACGCCAGCCGAACTGCGAACTGAGAAAGGCCAGAGGCGGCGCGGCCAAAATTCCTCCCAGCCCTCCGCTCCCGAGCAGCACGGAAGATGCCCGCCCGAAGCTGGCGGAAGGAAACCACGCGGCCAGCAGCACCATGCACGGCACGGTAATCGCAAGCCCGATGCCGACAACAAAACGCGCACCGACCATGGCCGGGAATGAATGCAGCATGCCGAAAGCGATAACCGCCCCGCTGGCCAGCAGAGTAAGAAACACAACCGCCTTGCGGCCGCCCACCGCATCGGCCAGCAACCCGGAAGGCAGCTGCATCAGCCCGTAGGCCAGCATAGTGGCGCTGCTGAACAGGGTCAGACTCTCCGTATCAAGGCCAAGCTCTCGCCCCAGATCCAGTGAGATGACCGCCGGGCATACCCGGTGAAAAAAGCTGAGGATATAAAGGAAACAGGCAAAAAAGAGCAACAAAAGCGCTTTGCGAAGAGTCTTGTCCATGGGCGTCAAGGGGCGAGAGGTGGATGGGGTAAACTCCGCCCTGGCGGCGGCATGAAAAAAAGACATTCAGGTATGATTACACAGCCCCATACGCGAGGCAAGCCCCCGTCCTGTTCGATATTACGCCACAAGTCCTGAAAAAATTTGCACGAATGTTCCGTGTCTTCAGACGTTCGGGCGAGGAGACAGGTTTAACACGGTTCTGCAACAAAGCGTCAATGTTGCGGCACTCGCTCTTCGGAAACAGGAGCAATCCCCTTCTTCTCCGCGTATCCGGTCAGCACAAGAGTCAGGGCCCCATCTCCGGTTACATTGCAGGCCGTGCCGAAGCTGTCCTGAAGTGCGAATACCGTCAGCATCAGGGCCAGACCATCGGCATCGAAACCGAGCACGCCGCTGATAATGCCAAGTGAAGCCATAACCGTGCCGCCCGGCACACCCGGCGCGCCAATGGCGAAAATGCCAAGCAAAAGACAGAACAGAATCATCGTGCCCGGCTCAGGCATGGAACCGTAAAGCATGCGCGAAACGGTCAGGCAAAAGAACACTTCAGTCAGTACAGAGCCGCAGAGATGAATATTGGCAAACAACGGCACCCCGAAATCCACCATATCCCGTCGTAAAACAGGTGACTTGCGCGCGCCGGCAAGCGCCACAGGCAATGTTGCGGCGGACGACATGGTGCCGACGGCGGTCAGCCAGGCCGGCCCATAAAAACGGAGCACCGCCAGAGGATTGCGGCCGGAATACAGGCCGGCCGCAACATACAGCAGCACAAGCCAAATCACCTGCCCCAACAGCACCAGCCCGATAACCAGGAGAAATACGGGCAGCTGCCGCACAATCGCGCCCTCATAAGCCAGCGTGCAGAACGTCAGAGCAATGAACACGGGCAAAAGCGGAATAATCACACGCGTGACAATTTCCATCATGATGTTCTGGAACTCATACAGCGCGGCGCTGATGACTTCAGCCTTTGTCCACGCGGCAGACAACCCGACAAGCACGGAAAAAACCAGCGCGCTCATCACCGGGAATATCTGGGGAATATCCAGTTTGAACACCAGCTCCGGCAATTCACGCAAGCCCTCGGGATTGGCGACGATGGACAAATGAGGAATAATTGCGTACCCCACCCCGGCGGAAAACAGTGCCGCCCCAAGAGAGGAACAATACGCCAGCGCAAGGGCTGCCGCCAGCATACGGGATGCCCCCTTGCCCAAACGGGTAACAGAAGGCGCTATAAACCCGATGATGATCAAAGGCACGACAAAACCGATCAACTGATCGATGGCATACTTGAACGCCTCAATAACGTGCATGGTTCCGGCACTGGCCACCGGCCACATTTCAGCCAGGGGGCCGCCCAGCCCGCTGCCGAGAGCAAGACCGAAGATAACGGCAAAAAGCAGACGAACGGGCAGACCGGCAAGTATTTTCATCAAAAATTCCTTTGTGGTATGAGACCTCCCCTTCAGGGGGAAACGAGTAGTTGACAAGGCGGCGAAGCCGATGA
>CAJTSU010000092.1 GCA_910579055.1 uncultured Mailhella sp.
GATGAGCCTCGCTCCGCTCGACTCCGAGAGCATTCCAATGACAAAATGCTCTAGCATGCGACGGCGGGGCGTCGCGTTGCTCTCGATTCCCGTAAGCCCGAAGATTCGGCTGACGGGAACCCTGCGCGGCGTCCATGGCTCGCTCACGCTCGCCCTCCGGCGGTCAGGGTTATTATCAACACCACACTGCAATAGAGCATGTAAATTTTCCCTCTTTGCGATTTGCGGGCGGCCCTGCGGAGCAAGACCGCAGGAAACGCCTTATCAGCATTTCCTTCATTCCAGGCCGCCGGGCGCATCAGCCCGGCGGCCCAAACATTTTCATGCGGCACGACATGGCGACACGACACATCCTTCAGGACTCCCTGGCCCCGCTCCTTTTCCCCCTTTCGCTACTCTACGGTGAAATAACCGCGCTGCGCCGCGCCGCGAAGGAGAACAATCCGCTGTCCGGCCCCGCGTTTTTCGGAGAACCTCCCATCCCCTGCGTTTCCGTAGGCAATATTTCCTGGGGCGGCACGGGCAAAACACCGGTTACAGGCTGGCTGCTGGAGTGGGCCGCCTCGCGCGGGCTGCGCGCGGCGGTACTGACGCGCGGCTACAGGGCAACCCCCCCAAGCCTTCCTTTCTTCGTGCAGCCGGACACAAGCGTGCGCCAGGCAGGCGATGAGCCTCTTATGCTCGCCCGCCGTTACCCCTCCGCAACCATCGCGGTTGACCCCCGGCGCGCACGCGCCGCCGCCCGCTTGTTGCTCGACGCGGAGGAATGCGGATGCCGGCCGCCGGATTTGTTCATCCTGGACGATGGTTTTCAGCACGTCTCCATGGGCAGGCATCTCGACCTTGTGCTGATGGATGCGGACGACTTCAAGGCCGGCCCCCGCTCCAACTGGAACCGGGTTATCCCCGCCGGGACATGGCGGGAACCACAAAGCGCACTGGGCCACGCGGGAGCCTTTCTGGTCAAAACCACCCAGCAGGAATGGCCCGGACTCGCAGAAGCCATGGTTGACCGTCTCGCCTCCTGCGCCCGGTCGGTTTTTGCTTTTGCCCTGCGTTGTCAGGGGCTGCTTTACTGCTCGCCAAGCGCTGAATTCGCATCCGTCGACGGCTCGGAAGACGCTTCCCTCGCGAAACGTATCCCTGCGCCTACGCCTGATGCGCCGCTGCCCGACGATCTGGCCGAAGCGTATCTGCTCGTCACGGGCGTAGGCAACCCGGAACAGGTAAAGGAAACGGCAACGGCATTCATGGGAACACCGCCCGCCCGCGTAGTAACCTTTCCTGATCATCATGCCTACACCCGCACCGACGCCATTGTGCTTGCCGATTACAACATGCCCGTGCTCTGTACCGCCAAGGACGCCGTTAAACTGTCCGGACTGGGCCTGCCTCGACTTTATGCCTTGGATGTGGAGCCGGATTTCTTCGCATCCCTGAGCGATTCATCCTCAACCGCGCCCGGCATTCCCTTCTCCGCATGGTGGGAGAGATGGTGGCGCGAATGGCAGGGGCGCAATGTCGTCCCGTGCACTACCGAGAACATATCTTGAAAAAACGCGATCTCTCTTCTTATTCCGGCAATGCCCTGCGCGAGGAAATTCTCTCCGCACTTGGCTCCGGCGCTCCGTTGCGCCTGGATGACCTATTGCGGCGTCTCGGCATCACCCGCCGCGCCAAACGCGCAGTTCTCGACTCTCTGCATGAACTGGAAAGCTCCGGGGCCATCGTCTCCCTGCGCGGCGGCGCATGGGCGCTCGCATCCCGCCTGAAGCGCCTGCGCGGCGTGCTTTCCGTCCAGCGCTCCGGCGCGGCATTTGTGCGGCCGGAAAGCAACGTCGGGGGCAAGCGCATGGCCGATATTTTCATCGCGCCCGAAGATCTCGGCGGAGCGTGGGACGGGGACAGTGTGGAAATTTCCCTCTTTCCTGCGCCCAAAAGCGCCGCACGCGGGCCAAAGGCCGGATTCCACGCCGAAGGCCGCGTGCTCGCCGTACTGGAGCGGCCCCGGCAGGAACTGACCGTGCGCGTGTTGCGCCCTCCCCGCCCGGCTCATCTCCCCGATACGCCTGCCCTGACGCTCCTTTGCCGTCCCGCCGATCCCCGGCTGGAACTGGAGCTGCTGGTCGACGTATCAGGTCTGCCCCTGCCTCCTGTTGCCGACGAACTGCTGCGCGTCGCTGTGGGAGAACGGCTTGATACTCCTGATTCTCCGATTAATGCCGCCCATGATTCCGTTTATGCCCCCCCAACCGGATTCAGGCGTTCTGCCCACACCCCGCGACGCAAGGGAGTCTCTTCACGCCGGGCATCCTCCCGGCCGCTTTTGCCGCTGTGGTCGGCCACGGCTCTCAGCTCTCTGGGACGGGAAGATGATGCCCGCGTTCAGGAAGATCTGACCAAACTTAATCACAACATCCCCACTTCTTTCTCTGATGCCGTGCTGGCGGAAGCCGAGCGGGCGGCAGCGGAGCTGCCTTCTTCCGCCCCCGGTCTGGAAGATCTGCGCCCGTTTGCGCTCGTCACCATTGACGGAGAAGACGCCCGAGACTTTGACGACGCCATTTTCGTCACCCGCAACGCGCATGGCTGGCGGCTGCTTGTGGCCATTGCCGACGTGTCCCACTATGTTCGCCCGCGCGGTCAATTGGATCGCGAGGCGCGTGAACGCGGCAATTCCTGTTACTTTCCCTGCTCCGTAGAACCCATGCTGCCCGAGGCGCTGAGCAACGGCGCATGCAGCCTGCGCCCCGGCGAAGACCGCCGCGCCATGGCCGCCGATATCAGCTTTGACCACACCGGTGCCCCGGTTTCCGCCCGCTTCTCCAATGCCCTGATCCGCTCCCGCGCCCGCCTCACCTACACCCAGGTGGAAAAGGCATTGAAGGAAGAACCTGACAAGACAAGGGGCTCCGCCCCATGCCCCGGCGGGGGGGCAGAGCCTCCCCGATCCGGTGAACGTTCTTCCTTATCCCCTGTTCTTGCGCCGGAGCTTGCCGCCATGCTGGCGGACGCGGCGGAACTGGCAACATTGCTGATCAAGAAGCGCCATGACGCCGGTGGGCTGGATTTCGACTTGCCGGAAGCGGAGTTCAACGTGGAAAACGGCAAGGTGACAGGTATCGGCAACAGCGAACGCCTGTTCAGTCACCGGCTTATTGAAGCGTTTATGGTCGCGGCCAACGAAGCTGTGGCCCGTTTCCTCACGGAAAAGGGCGCGCCCTTCCTCTATCGTGTGCACCCCGCCCCTTCTTCGGAAAAACTGGAAGAGCTGGCGCGCGGGCTGAATGCCACGGGGCTGGATTTGCCTCTTCCTCCTCCCGCCAAAGTCACGCGAGATGCGAACTGGCTGCCCGCCCTGCTGGAGGCCGTACACAAGCGGGATGATTTGCGCCCGGAGCAGGTCTTTCTCGTGAACCGCATCAGCCTGCGATCCATGATGCAGGCCCGCTACGCCCCCGAAGAGGAAGGACATTTCGGCCTGGCCTCGCATTGTTACTGCCACTTCACCTCGCCCATCCGCCGCTATGCCGACCTGGTCACGCATCGGGCGCTCAAGTATGCGCTTGGTCTGGATGCGGGCGGAGCCATTCCCGCAGGGCAAAAACTGCTGGCCGTGGCTGAACGCTGCAACGTACGGGAGCGCGCCGCGCAGGATGCCGAGCGGGAAATCATCCGCCGCTTTGGCTGCCTGCTTCTGCGGGATCGAATCGGCGAAACATTCACCGGCGTGATCAGCGGGGTGACGCGTTTCGGCCTGTTTGTAGAGCCGGCAGGCATGCCGCTGGAAGGCATGGTTCGCGTGGAAACTCTGGGACAGGACTATTTCGAGTATGACGCCGAGCGGCAGGAACTGCGCGGCGCGGTCAGCAACCTCGCCTATCGTCTGGGGCAGAGCGTGAAGGTCCGCCTGGCCGAGGTCAACCCCGGCAGACTGGAAATCACGCTGGAATTGCTGGATGTGGAAAAGCTTCCCGCCCGAACGGGACGCGGAAGAGAAAGAGGAAAGCCCCATTCCCCCCGCTCCAGGAAAAACACCGTACGCACACACGGAGCAGAACAGCGTCCGGCAAAAGCGGGACGCCGCCGGACAGAAAAAAACGATGCCGGGCAACGCCCCCGCAAGCAGAGTGAAAAAAAACGGTATAAAGACGCTCTGTAGTGTTGAAGCCCGGAGGCGCGAGCGTCAGCGAGCTATGGAGGCCGAGCCGAAGGCCGCGCAGCGTTCCCGTGAGCCGAGTCTTCGAGCGAGCCGACCGTGGATACATGCAGTCTTATCTCTGCTGTCGCCATTCGTAAGGCTCCTTCGTCGCCTAACGACTGCCGCTGGCCCGTGTGGAACACGGGCGGCCTTTACGGCAATGCATGTTGCCGCCAGTGTTATCAACATGGTTCCATGATGACGTGCTTTAAACATCGCCGCGCTATAGTTGAGTTTCGCGTAATACTCCCAGCTCCTTCATTTTGGCGATGAAGGCCTCTCGGGCTTCCGTACGCTCACCGCCCGGAATCAGGCGGAACTGAACAGTGACCTTTTCACGGCCGTCTGCTGTCTTGATGTGAAGATACGCCTTGCCGGAGTCTGCTTCGGCCTCAAGAATATCTGCATAAGGGATTCCTGATGGATCCGGAAAACTGGCCGGACACGCATTCCAGATATTCACTGTACAGGGCGTAAACATGTGCGTTTACACGGAGGTTGCCTCTGATTATTTTGATAATGCCTACCACGATGAGAGCGGTGACCCCACTCAGGCTGCCGCCGCTGGAAAGAAGGAAAAAGCCCGCGCCCACTCCCAGAACCAGCACAAGCCAGCCCATCGGGCGTTCATCCGGGAACGCATAGGCGACAAGCGGTTTTTCAACAGGCGCAGACTCCACATGCTTTGCTTCCTCTGCTGCCGTTTCGCCAGTCATCACTTCCCCGGCAGTATCATGGGCTGGAGTTTCTGCGGCTGGAGGCATCTGAGCGCTCAAAGCCACGGGCGCGGGCGTTGCCGGCGTACCGGGCGCATAGTCCGCAAAGCGGATTTTGTCTCTGCTCTGGATGCAACCCATCACGCAGATTAATCCGATGGGTATAAAAAAGGCGCTGCCCACAGCTCCGACAATGCCCCCCGCAGGGTTGCCCCGAATCAGCATGACCACACCCGCCAGGGATGTCAAAAAGGCGAGCGACATGACGACGGCGAAGCCGGTGGTGAACGAATCCCACTGATACTTTTCGCCCATGCTGTAAAGCCCCATAATCAAAGCCAGCAGGTTTATCAGCAAACCTATCCAAGTCTTTGCAGTGACGTTATTCATCAAACCCCCCTTTATGGTTTGGAATCTCCCTCTTTCCCGGGAGAAGGCTCCGCGGGGGAGCCGTGTTGATGGCGCTGGGCGTGACGTGTGCCTTTGCTCCGGCATGGGCGGCAGCCTTCGTTATGCTGCAACAGAGTGTTATTCTTCCTCCAGTTCCCGCGTATAGCGGCATTTGGGATTGGGGCAGGCGATATGGCGCCCCTTGGCCCGGGTATTTTTGATAACCAGCAAGGGGGAATCACATTCCGGGCAATGCTCGTTGACCGGCCAGTTCCACAAGGCGTAGTCGCACTGGGGATACTGATCACAGGAATAGAATATCTTGCCGCGTCTGGAACTTTTTTCCACCAGCGTCCCCTTGCCGCATCCGGGGCAGGGCACGCCGGTGCTAAAGGGCGCGGCATAGGTGCATTTGGGGTAGTTGGCGCAGCTCAGAAAGCGGCTTCCGGTGTGGGATTTCTTGAGCACCACATCGCCGCCGCACTGCGGGCATGTGCCCATAACTTCATACGTCGGGGCCTGCTTTTCTTCTATGCGGATCACGCCCTTTTCATCGCGGGAAAAATTCGTGGTGTACCGGCATTCCGGATATCCCGTACAGGCCAGAAATTCTCCGCTTTTTCCGAATTTGACCACCAGGGGTTTGCCGCACGTGGGGCAGGGCAGATCCGTGGTCAGGCCACCCTTGACCGGAGCCATGTTCTGAGCCGCCGCGCTCAACGCCGGATTGAAATCCTTCGTGAAGTCCTTGAGCAGCCCCACCCATCCGATTTTGCCGTCCGCCACCTTGTCCAGATCGTCTTCCATGCCTGCGGTGAAGCCCACATCCATGAGCGAGGGAAAGTGATCACGCAGCTGGGCGCAGACGACATTGCCGAGATCCGTGGGCGCGAAGCGCTTGTCCTCCAGGCGGACATATTCCCGATCCTGAATGGTGGAAATGATCGTCGCGTAGGTGGAAGGGCGGCCTATGCCGCGTTCTTCCAGTTCTTTAACCAGCGATGCTTCCGTATAGCGCGGGGCGGGCTGGGTAAATTTCTGCTCTTTGGTCATTTCAAGCAGCTTGAGTTCTTCGCCCTGCTTCAGAGGCGGCAGGGCATCTTCTTCCTCATCGGCGGGCCGGGGCAAGGCCGCAAGCCAGCCGGGGAAAAGCAGCCGCTCGCCCCTGGCCCGCCATTGGGCGGGGCCGCAGGTGATCAGGGCTATCGTATCGTGGAAGCGGGCTGCGGCCATTTGCGAGGCCACAAAGCGCGACCAGATCAGGCCATAAAGGCGGAATTGATCGGGGGTGAGAAATTCCTTGATTTCCGCCGGGGCAAGGGTGACGTCGACGGGGCGGATGGCTTCGTGTGCATCCTGTGCGCCCGCCTTGCCCTTGAACACGCGGCCTTTGCCGCCGGGAGCGAGAAATTCCCTGCCGAAACGCTGTTCAACATATGCCGTGGCGGCGTCACGGGCTTCATCCGCAATGCGCACGGAGTCGGTTCGCATATAGGTGATCAGCGCCGTGGTGCCGCGCTCGCCCAGTTCAACGCCTTCATACAGGCGTTGCGCGGTGGACATGGTACGCTTGGCGGAAAATCCGAGCCTCTGGTTGGCCGTCTGTTGCAGGGTGGACGTCGTAAACGGAGGCAGTGGATTGCGGGCGCGTTCCTTTTCCTCCACGGAATCGACCACAAAGGGCTTGCCGCGCATGGCCGCTTCCAGTTCTTCCGCCGCTTCAGCGTTGGGAACGAAAGCTTTCTTGCCCTTGATTTTCAGCAGTTCCGCCTTGAAGGGCGGTGGAACCGAGGCTTCCAGCCTGGCGCGGAACAACCAGTATTCCTCGGGCTTGAAAGCCTGACGCTCCTCCTCCCGTTCCACGATGAGGCGCAGCGCCACCGATTGCACGCGCCCGGCGGAGATGCCGCGTTTTACCGTCTTCCACAGCAGGGGAGAAATCTTGTAGCCGACCAGACGATCCAGCACACGGCGGGCCTGCTGAGCTTCAAACAGATCCGGGTTGATCTCGCGCGGATGTTCCAGGGCATCCTTCACTGCGCGGGCGGTGATTTCGTTGAACTGGATCCGCTTGATATCCCTGGCTTTATCCTTGATCACCTGCGCGATGTGCCAGGCAATGGCCTCGCCCTCACGATCCGGGTCGGGCGCGAGATAGACCGTATCAGCCCTGGACGCGGCCTCCTGAAGATCATGGACGACTTTTTCCTTGCCCTGGATGGTTTGGTAGCGCGGCGTGAAATCGTGTTCCTCATCCACGCCGATTTCCTTGGTGGGCAGGTCGCGGATATGCCCCACGCTGGCCTGCACCATGTATTTGCCGCCCAAAAATTTCTTGATGGTCTTCACCTTGGCCGGTGATTCCACGATAATCAGATCTTTGCCCATTCCTGCCCGCCCGGAAGAAATTGAAGATGCCGCCGCGTCCCGTACGAATGTTTCAATCCACAGCCGCCCCATTCGGCGGCTGACACAGCAGCCGAGAATTGCCGCAGTAAAGGAAACGCTGATTAAAGCGTTTCCCGAGGCTGCTGACAAAGTCGGCAGCCCCGAAAATCAGGAACAGGTCGCGGCTTTGCCGCGCCGTAATTGACTGATTTTCGTGCATTTCCGTCAAGCCGCTTTGGCGGCTTAGACGGCGCAAACGCCGCGAAGCGGGGTTTGTCATCTGTCTGAGGAAACGCTGATTAAAGCGTTTCCCGTGGTCTTGCGGAGCAAGACCACCCGCAAGTTATGAAGAGGGAAGATTTACTTTTCCCGTAAAATGAACGACTTGGCGTACCTTTCCCAAAGAGGCAAAAACCTCTTTGGGCATGGAGCTGATTCATTCTGTGAATAAATCAGCGGTTCCTAAAAACGCAGGCGCGCGGAAGGAAGATACGTTAAACATCCGTTCCGTCAAGGGGCCAGGAGGAAATACCTACTGAACGGCAAGCTGGCGCAGTTTTTTCATGTCGCCGATGACAAGACGGTCGCGATTCAGCTCCAGAATCACCCCGATCCGCCGCAGTTTTTGCAGGAGCCGCACCAGTGTGGCCCTGTCCATGCCGAGCAGCCGGGCAAGCTGGGTCTGGGAAATTCCCGGAGCAAATTCCTCCGCGCCGCCGTTGGCGTCGGAAAGGTTGAAGCAGAAGCGGCAAAGCTGGGCAAGCGCTCCGCCCGTGCCGAAATGGGCAAGTATGGTATGATGGGCCAGAATCTTCACGCCGAGCGAGGCTATGAGGTGGGGGTAGGCGCGGATAAACCCCTCATCATGAAGCAGACTGCCGTCAAAGCGGCGCAGCGTCACGTCCGTGATGCAGTGAAAATGGCAGCCTTTTTCAATGAAGTCCGTCATCTGGCGCGCCAGCGCGTGGGTCACGTTGAGCAGCGTGCCTGCTTCCTCCATGGTGCTGATGGTACGGGTTTTGCCGTTTTCCGTATCATGAACAAGAGAAAGGCGGCCATGCTCCAGAAAATAGAAAAAGTTTTCACGTTCCGTATTGAGCGTCAACTGGGTTCCCTGGGAAAATTCCAGTTTGTCCGCAAGATCGAGGACTTCTTTCCAGCACTGGTTCAGAGGGGGCAGTGCTGCTGTATGAAAGGAAATGGCGGAAATTTTCGGCATGGTATCCCCGGCGTGCAGGAGCATTGGCCGATGGTAGCACAGGGCCAACGCCGGGGGCAAGGCGAAAGGGAATGACAGGGCGGATTTTGCGGCCTGATGCGCCTGCATCAGGGGGATGCGCGGCTTTTGTCCTAAAAGGAACGAGCTTCGAAAAGGCTGCTGCGTTTTTTGCATGTCATCTGCAAGGAGAAAAACATGAAGAAGCTGTTTGTTTCCCTGGCCGCGGTGTTTTTGTGCGCGTCCATGCCGTTTTCGGGATCGGCGGCTGGGACTCCGGAGTATCTGTTGACCTTTAATCTGACCTTCCCGCCCACGCATAACCGATGGATCAAGGCTGTCAAACCCTGGGTGGATGAACTGGAAAAGCGCAGCGGAGGACGCATCAGGGTTGAGCCGTATTTCGCCTGCGCCCTCAGCAAACAGGCGGAGGTCATGGATTCCGTGCGTACCGGGATGGCCAGTCTCGGAGAGGCGGGATACGGCGTGGGTATCGGCAATTTCCTGTTTCATGAGCAGCTCCTGACCATTGTCAGGCCTTCCCGCTATCTTACCAATTCCATTGGCCTTGTGGACGCCATGGAAAAGGCCTTTCCGGAGGTTGCGGCCGCGGACTGGAAGGGAACCCATTATATTTTGACGCACAGTTCCGAAGGAGGGTCGTTCATAGGTACGCGCGACAAGCCCATTACGTCCCTTGAGCAGATCAAAGGCATGAAGATAGGCGTTCCCGGAGGCGGACTGAGCGCCGCCCGGCTTCGCGCCCTGGGCGCCACGGTGGTGGGCATTCCCACTCCCGATCTGTATATGAGTCTTGAAAAGGGTGTTATCGACGGGGCCTCCGTGGATATGGATCTTCTTGTTTCCCGGCGGCTGGGCGAGGTTATCAAGCATGTGACGCTGCTCAACTCCGGGGGCGACAGCTGGTACATGACCATGGAACAAATGGCATACGAGAGTCTGCCCGCTGACCTGAAAAAGATTGTGGATGAGATGTCCGGCGACTATGCCCGCGAGCGTTTCGGAGAATTCTGGCGCAGCGGGCAGGAAGGCAACGCGCGGATATGGATTGATGAAATGGGCGGGCATCTGCATGCGCTTTCCGCTGAGGATTACGCCAGAGCTGATGCGCTGTATGAAAAGGTAAACGCCGAGAAATGGACGGCGTTCCTCAAGGAAAAAGGGCTTCCCGCGGAGGAAATGTACCGGAAATTCCGTGAGCTTGAGCCGGAGTTCAGCGTACCCATGTCCGAATGCCCGTTGTTCCGTTTTGCCGAATAGCGCATTTCGCCATTGAAATGCTCCAGATGTAGAAGCGCCTGCGCCGGAGTTCCCCTCCGGCCGGCTCCCATCCGCGGAACCGCGCGGGCCGCCTGCGTCCGCTGCTTGCATGGCGTCTTCCGCCGGTTCCGAACAGCAAGGATTCGCTTATGTCCGCCCATACCGCAAAAGAAAGCCGCACCGCCCTTTCCGCCGCTCTGCTCCGCGCGGCGGGAATTCTGGAAAAGACACGCCCTCTTTGTTCCGCGGGAAATACCGCCACCATGTGTCTGTTTATGCTCATGGTGCTTCTGACCTTTCTGGATGTGTTTCTGCGTTATTTCTTTAACCGCCCCATAAGCGGTACTGTGGAGTTCACGGAGCTGCTCATGGTCATCATGTATTTCAGCGGGCTGGCCAAGGCTCAATGGGATGAGGCTCATGTTTCCATGGATATCATCACAGGAAGGCTCGGCCCGAAGGGCAAGGCAAGACTTGGCTTTGCGACCGACACATGGAGTCTGGCCGTTCTTGCATGGTGTATGTATGCCCTGTGCCGCTATGCACTGGCCCGAGAGGACTGGGCCACGTCCACATGGTACATTCCCTGTGCGCCGTTTCTGCTTTTCGCCGCCTTTGGCTGTTTCATGTGCGCGCTGGCCGTGCTGCGCGACATGCTGGTAAAGCTGGCCGGCAGTGGCGCTGTGCACTCTGGCGTTCGCGTTCGGCATTCTTTTGGCCTGCCTGTGGCTGGCCCTGCACCGCGTGACGGGCGTCAGCAGCGTAACGCTCGGCGTTCTCGGCATGACGCTCATGTTCGGCCTGTTCTTCCTCGGCATGCCGGTAGGCTTTGCGCTCATGTCCACGGGCTTCATTTTCATCGCCAATATGCGCGGCCTGCCAGCCGTACTGAACATGTCGGGACAGTTCTGGTTTTCCACTGTGGCCAGCTATGACTGGTCGCCGATCATGTTTTTTCTGCTTATGGGCTATTTCTGCTTCCACGGGCGGTTCGGGGAAGATCTTTACCGCTGCGTGCGCGCGTTCATGGGGCATTGCCGCGGCGGCCTCGCTTCCGGAAGCATATGCGCCTGCACCGCCTTCGGCGCGGTGGTGGGAGACAACCTTGCGGGCAGTGTGGCCATGAGCGCCATAGCGCTGCCGGAAATGCGCCGTTTCGGATACAAGGATATTCTTTCATTGGGGACGCTGGCCTGCTCCGGCACTATCGGCTGCCTCATTCCGCCAAGCACCTCCTTTATCATTTACGGGATTCTTGCGGAGCAGTCCATAGGCGAACTTTTTATCGCCGGCGTGATTCCCGGTTTGCTGTGCATGTTGTGCTTCATCCTTATGATTTGGGTCTGGACGCTTATTGATCCTTCCATCGCGCCGCCTTCTCCCCGGACTCCTCTGCGGGACGCCGTAAAGACACTCCCCACGGCCGTTCCGATCCTCGCCATTTGCGTTGTCACCATCGGCGGGATGTACGCGGGCGTTTTCACCACCACGGAAGGCGGCAGCATCGGCGCGTGCAGCACGCTGCTGCTGGGGGTCTTTCTGCGGCGCTACAGCTGGAAGGGCTTCAAAAAGTCGCTGGAGGACAGCAGCAATTCCATCGTCATGTGCTACACGGTACTCGGCGGAGCCACAGCGCTTGGATATTTCGTCACCATGAGCCGTATTCCCATGGCTCTTGCCACTATGATCGCCGGGCTTGACATGGGGCCGTATTGGGTTCTTTTCGCCATCATCATATGCATGGCCTTTCTGGGCTGCTTTATTCCCGCCACGCCGCTTATCCTGATTTGCGTGCCGATCTTCCTGCCCATTGCGGATCTGTTTCAGTGGAATCTGATCTGGTTCGGCGTGATTATGGCGTTGATCAAGAACATGGCGAGCATTACGCCGCCCTTTGGGATCAATCTCTTCGTTCTCAAGGGGATAGCAGATGTTCCGCTGGGGCTGATGTACCGCTCCGCCGCTCCGTTTGTCGTTGGGCTGTTTCTGTGCCTCGGGCTGATCGTGGCCTTTCCCGCGCTCAGTCTGTGGCTGCCGGAGATTATGCGCTAGCGCCTTTTTGTTTTGAAAATGTTTCCGGGGCCGAGTGATGCGGCGGGATGTATCTTCGCGTTGTTCACCCGGTTCCGGATGCAGGGCATGTTTTGCTGAAAACGCTTCCAAGGGAGAAGTTATGCTCTTTTCTTCTGAACAGGCCGTCCGACGCCATGAGGCGGATGTGCTGGTGCTGGGTTCCGGAGCGGCGGGCTGCGGAGCGGCGCTTGCCGCCGTGGAAAGCGGGGCCTCCGTCCTCCTGCTGGACAAGGCCAGGCTGGAGAGTTCCGGCTGTCTCGGCGGAGGGAATGATCATTTTCTGGCAGTGCTGGAAACCGGGGAACCTCATGACGCCATTGAGAATCTGGTAGGTGAATATGCCACGCCGTCGTCAGGAACGTCCGCCGCTCTGGTCGCGTCATGGGGCAGGCTCATGCGGCCCATGATGGAACTGCTGGAATCTCTCGGCGTGGAATTTATTCATCGTCCCGATGGCGGCTATCTGCGCACGGGAGGGTTCGGCGAGCCCGGCGCGTGGTATGTCAATATCGCCAGGGGGTATCGCACAAAGCGCCTTCTGGCCGGGGAGATACGGCGGCGCGGCGTGCAGGTTCTGGATCATGTCATGGTTCTGCGGCTTGCGGAAAGCAGGGGCAGGATTATCGGAGCCGTGGCCTACAACGTGCTGGATGGTGTTCTTCACGTTATCCGGGCGCGGGCAGTCGTGCTGGCTCTCGGCAATTTCGCCAACCGCGCTGTTCCCAACTCCACCGGAAATCCGTTCAATACCTGGCACAGCCCGTTCAATACCGGGGCGCAGTATGTTCTGGCCTACAGAGCGGGAGCGCGTTTGCTCAATCTTGATCTGCGCCAGCACGCCACGCTGATCCCCAAGGGGTTCGGATGCGCGGGGATGAACGGCATTATGGATACCGGGGCCCATGAACTTAATGCGGAAGGCCGGCGTTTTCTGACCGGATATCATCCGTTGGGCGAGCGATGTCCCCGTCATTTCCAGATTCGCGGCACGGATGCGGAACGGGTGGAAGGCCGGGCACCGTTTTTCATGGATTTGCGGCATGCGGACAAAGAGGCTCTGCGGCATCTCAACGATACCCTGATGCCCGGCGACAAGGCTACCTGGCCGGACTGGATCGCGCAGACAGGTCTGGATCTGCGGCGAGATCTCATGGAAGTGGAGTTTTCGGAAATAGAGTTCGGCGGGCTGGTGGAAGTGGATGACCGTTTTGCGACCAGAGTTCCCGGCCTTTACAACGCCTGCGTGTTCTATTCTTTTTCGGGCGCGCTGTGCGGTGGATACGCCGCGGGAGAAAATGCCGCGCGGGGCATGGCCGGTGAAATGCCCGGATGGCCCGACGAGGATTTTGAGCAGGAGCGTGAACGCGTCCTCCGTCCCTTGCGTGTGCGGCACGGCGTTCCGCAGCGGGAGTTTGAGGCGGCCATGCGTCAGGTCATGAGCTGTTATATGGGGATGGTGCGCAATGAACGCGGGATGAAGCTCGCGCTGGAAAAGCTGGAACGCATCGGCGCATCGGCTTCCCGCGTCATGGCGGAAGGAAGGCACGAGCTGATGCTGGCGCACGAGTCCATGTTTCTGCTGGAAAGCGCCAGGCTCGCGGTTCTGGCCACCATCGAGCGGAGAGAAACCGGACGCAGCATTTATCGCCGCAGTGACTACCCTGAACTGAATCCGGCCATGAACAGACCGCTGGCCGTCTGGAACGAGAGCGGAACCCCCTGTACCGGGTGGCTCTGACGAACCGGAACATAGGGCCCTGGCCGGCAGATACTTTCAACAGC
>CAJTSU010000093.1:0-13768 GCA_910579055.1 uncultured Mailhella sp.
GCGCGCAGCGCTTTACGGATAAGGAGAGCAGAGATGAGCCTCGCTCCGCTCGACTTCGAGAGCATTTCTATGACAAAATGCTCTAATGACTGCCGCCCGTGTGGAACACGGCCTGCGTTACAGTAGCGTATATTGCGACCCATCCCGGAGCAAAGGCTCACGTCACGCACAGCGCTATTAACACGGTTCTGCTGCAGAATCGGGAGACGACCTGGAATAATCAATACTCTCTTCCCGCAACCAGTCGAAGGGAATAATCTGCCCACGGGGAACAGCTGAAAGTTCAAGCGTGTGCCTATACCCGGCACGGGCCAGAAGCAGGCCGTTCCATGCCACCATGACCCCGTTGTCAGTACACAACGCAGGTGAGGGAACATGCAGTTTCAACCTCTCCTCTTCGGCCAGCTCCCTGAACACACGGCGGACGACGCTATTCGCCGCCACACCGCCCGCCACCACGATTGAACGAGGGCGGAACAGCGCAAGAGCACGGCGTGCCTTGATTGCCAGCGTTTCGGCAACAGCCAGCAAATAGGAAGCCGCGGCATCACACAAAAGGGAAGAAGCGCTGTCCAGCCTTTCCTTCGCCGGGCTTTCTCCGGCAGGAAAACGCGCTTCAGGGTGCCGGGCCAGCCAGGTGGCGCCTGCCGTCTTCAGCCCGCTGAAGCTGAAGTCGAGGTTGTCGTTGTGCGTGTAAGGACGGGGAAAAAGATGTGAATCCGCTGTTCCGCGCTTGCCCAGCGCATCCAGTAGCGCCCCGCCGGGATAGGGCAGGCCCGCCATTTTGGCGAACTTGTCGCAGGCCTCTCCCGCCGCATCGTCCAGCGTACGGCCCAGAACGAGCATATCTGTGGGACTATCCATACGGTACAGGTGCGTATGCCCGCCGGAAACAAGCACGCCCAGGGCTGGAAATTCCAGAGGATTTTCCAGCCCGGCCACCAAAAGATGCGCATTGAGATGGTTGACTCCGATCAATGGTATGCCGCGCGCAAAGGCCAGCGTCTTGGCAAAAGCCAGACCGACCAGTAGGCTGCCGAGTAGTCCCGGGCCGCGCGTAACCGCAATGCGATCCACCCTGGCCCAGCCGCTCTCGGGATCATCCGCCCAACCCGCTCTTCTCCATAATTCATCAAAAAGGCGGGGCATCAGGCGCGCGTGTTCACGTGACGCCAACTCCGGCACAACACCGCCGAACAGTGCATGAATATCGACTTGCGTGGACATGACGGAAGCGCGCACGCCGCTGTCATCCACCAGAGCCAGAGCGCTTTCGTCGCACGAGCTTTCCACCCCGAGCACAAGCATGGGCTGCCTCCCGGGGCCGTTCAGCCGCGCCGCCGGTAAATGGCCGCCACCTTTTCCACATCCCGGGCGGAGCCGATAAACAACGGCGTCCGGTCATGAATCGCTTCCGGCCTCTTTTCAAGAATACGCCCGGCGCCGTCGGTGGCGAGCCCGCCTGCTCGGCCAGCATGGCCAGAGGGGCGGCCTCGTACATCAGGCGCAGTTTGCCCTGCGGCTTACGAGCTTCCGCCGGGTACAGAAAAATGCCGCCATACAACATGGTACGGTGAAAGTCCGCCACCAGCGATCCCACATAGCGCAGAGAGTGGGGCTGCCCGTCCGTCGGCCGGGCAAACATATCCACGGCTTCACGAGCGCATTCGTCCCAGTGCGGGTAGTAGGCGTCGTTGACGGAATAGACTGCGCCTGTCTCAGGGATGCGCATATCGGGATGCGACAATAAAAATTCGCCGATGCTCGGATCAAGGGTAAAACCGTTTACGCCCTGCCCGGTGGAATACACCAGCATGGTGGACGGCCCGTACACAAAATAACCGGCCGCAACCTGCTCCAGCCCCGGGCGGAGCAGTTCTTCTTTTCGCACTTCGCCCCCGGCGTTCTCCGCACGGCGGTAAATGGAAAATATCGTGCCGATGCTCACATTCACATCAATATTTGACGAACCATCCAGGGGATCGAAGAATATGATGTAACGCCCGCGCTCCCCGCCCTGCGTTCCTTTGGAAAGAAGCAGCGGTTCCGCCAACTCTTCCGAACCGAGCGCGCACACAGCCCCGCAGGCCTGCATCCGGTACACAAGGACACTGTTGGCGAACTCGTCCAGCTTCTGCACGCGCTCGCCCTGCACGTTGACTTCGCCGGTACCGCCGAGAATATCCACCAGCCCGGCCTGTTTTACGTTGCGGGAAATAATCTTGGCTGAAACGATCAAATCATACAACAATGCGGTAAACTGCCCTGTGGCATGGGGGGAACTGAGCTTCTGGGTAGAAAGCAAGTGTTCAGTAACCGTGATCTCAGGCATGAAACACTCCCGTGGCAAAAAATTATGTTAAAAACGCTTTCATGAGAAAGCCATACCCTCGCTTCGAGGATGGAAGCTTCCTGCGGCAGGCGTCCGGCCCAACAAACATGGCGCAAACTACAGGAATCAGCTTACCGGAGCTATCGGGCCGGGCCGGCTATGACCAGCGGCATGCCGCCGAGATAGCGGACAATCCAAACCATCGCGCTGTCGCCTTCACCAATCTGCCCGAAGGACCGCCGGCTCAGCACTTCCTCCCAATCAGCTTCGGCCAGAGGCGTTTCGTCATACATGCGATCCCCCGACCACAGCGTTACATCTGACGCACGCGCCACGATATCGCCGGCCGCGTCGGCATAGGGCAGCAGAGAACGAAAATCGAACGTCACGACCAAAAAGCCCGCGGGCTCTGCTTCACGCATAATCGGGCGGGCCAGAATTATCTCGGGGCCCATGGGGGTATCTTGAGCACAGGCCCGGAGGGCGCGCGGGGAACTTTTCGGAGGGACGGTCAAGAGCGGAGTATAGTCAAGTTGCTTCAGCGGGATAGAGGGCACAGAAGCAAACACGTTGGCATCCCCATCCAGAACCGTCACGCCGGAAAGCCAGGGAAAACGGCGCAGCAGCATGTCCGCCGTATTCTGATCCGGCATGCCGCCCAGGGCTTCCATGGTACGTTCCAATTCCGTGATCTGCCAGTCCAGAGCCATAAGGCGGGAAGCCAGCCTGCTTTCCCCTTCCGGCAGGGTTTCGGCGGAAGCCAAGTCCAGCTTCACCGGCCGGTTGACATAGGTATAGTACAAGCCGCTGGTTGTTTTCCAGGCCCTGGTTTCCGTCAGCGTGCTGCACCCGGGCAGCAGGGCAAGAACACACGCCGACACTGCACAACTGAAAGCAAGACAAAAAGGAACACGCACAGACATCTCCTGCTGAGGCCCCTTTAACGGGCCCGATTTTCCAGACGAACGGCCAGTTTTTCCAGCATGTCCAAAATTCCCCGCGATGATGAAGTTGCGCCCGCGCGTGCAGGAGCGGGACTTCCGCTAGACATCGCATCCGGCCCGGAAGCAAGCGCTGAAGGCAATGTCATGGAGGAAGAACTCGCAGAGGCGGGCGTGACAGAGGAAGAGGATGCCGCCAAGGATGTGGTCAGGGGAACGGACGCGCCGCCCTGGGTCGCGCGCAAACTGTCAAGCCTCCGGTAAATGGCCGGCAGGTCTTCGGGCAGAGCCGTGGCCGCCAGTTCCTCATAAATATCAATAGCGCCGCGCACATCGCCCTGTTCAGCCAGAATTTCAGCCATGGATCGCGTCCGCAGCGAACATTTTTCTTCAGGCGTCACAGATGCGCCGGATACGACTTCAGCAGAAGCTTCAGGCATACCGCTCGGCGTTTGCGTCTCGTCTTCAAGTTCAGATACGGACGGTTCGGGCAATTCGGGTGTGCCCCGGAAAGTGTCGCTCTCCCGCGCGGTCTCGTGCTGCGGTTCCTCTCCGGCAAGAGCGTTGTCGGGGGCCGGGGCAAGAACATCGTCCAACACGGTTTGCGGCTCAAGGGAGAGGCTTGCTTCATGCTGTTCATCCGTAAAAGGAACAAGCTCCGCCCTCTTCTCGTCATGCGCAGCGTCCCGTACAGACGAGTTGCCCTCAGCGGCCGTCAATACGGCAGGGGCTTCCGTCTCTTCATCAATCCAGGCGCGTTCTTCCTCGCCATATTCTTCCCGCGTCTGTTCATCCAGAACCCGCTCCGTACAACGATCCGGCGTCTTTTCTTGCGGGGCGGCCCCCGACGCGCAGTCGGGCGCGGAACAGCGCATGGCGCGCAGGCCTGCCGAAAGCACCTCTGCCAGCGTCACGCGGGAATTGCGCAGCAATGCTCCAAGCAGCCCCAAAGAAGCGGACAGGTCGGCCTGTGTCCCGTCTGCGGCGGCAAGTTCACTCCAGGCCTCCCAGAAACCGGGATATTCCTTGAACAGAACGGCAAGGCGCGCCACCTCTGCGCCGCATTCCGCCGGGCGCCCTTCTTTGTGCAGCACATCAATGAGCAAAAGACGCGCCTCAATAAATTCAGGATGAGTTTCCAAGCCTTGGCGCAACACGTCAACAGCCTCGCCGGAATACCCCTGCTCGACAAGCAGACGGGCAAACGGCAGAAACACCTTGGAGCCGGGTTCAAGCTCCAGCACCTCGCGATACCAGTTAAGCTTTTCCCGTTTCATGGCCTCACTGAGAGCGACGTTCCCTTCTCCGGCCTCCTTCGCAGACGGGGGCGGCGTGTAGGAGTTGCGATCCTGCCTGCCGGGGAACGCGTTATTCGGGGTGTTCATCCGTTCCTGCTCCTGTCCAAGGGGAATTTTCTTCTCCGGCCTCATCAAAAAGATAGAGGATTTCGTCACTGCGCACATAGTTGAGGCGTTGTCTGATGACTTTTTCCATATATGCCGGGTCGGTCTGCAAAAGACGTATCTCCAGGCTGATTTCAGCCCTGCGCTTGTCCAGACCGGCCAGTTCCGCAGAGAGGGCATGTTGCAGCCCTTTAAGGTTTCGCCATTCACTCACGCTCTGGTCGCCCCACATCAGACGAACCGCCAGGGTAGCGTTCAGAAACAGCGCCAGGGCCAGAATGGCAAAACGCCAGAAAAAGGAAAACGAAGTTCCGCCGTCTCGGCCACTCATATCTGAATCCTGCGCGATCTGTTCACCGTTGCGGTTCAGGAGGCGTCTTGACTGGGCTGCTGCGGGTTTGATGCTTTGGCGCCATCTCCGGCATGCGCGGTATCCAATCGGGACGAACTCCAGTCGCAGTAAAAACGATAAAAATAATTAACGCCTGATACTATCGTGAGAATCAGCGCGATGTAAAGAATAAAAATCCCGATGCCATGCACCGGCAAGCCCCAGAAAGGATAATGAATCAACAGGGGAACAAGCGCCACGATCTGGAGCACTGTTTTCCATTTGCCGTACCTGTCCGCCGCGATGACCACGCCATAATCTGCCGCAACGGCCCTCAACCCGGTCACGGCCAGCTCCCGCACAATAACGAGAATCGTCACCCAGGCAGGTACCCACCCCAATGCCGCCATCTGCACCAGTACAGAACAGATAAGCAATTTATCAGCCAGGGGGTCAAGAAATTTGCCGAACGTAGTGACCATGCCTTCACGGCGGGCAATATATCCGTCCAGAAAATCACTGAGCGAGGCAAGCACAAACAGAGAGGCTGCAATCCAACACCACAGGGGGCGAGGGAAATGCATGAGAACAACAATGGGCAAGGCAGCACCGATGCGCAGCAGCGTAATCCGGTTGGCCCAGTTCAGACGCTTCACCTGCGCCCAAAGTGACAGGGAGGAGGCCATGGCACATTCCTTAAAAAAATTTCAGCCGGATATGCTTCAAGCTCTGGCCGGCACCATCCGGAACTCCCCTTGCAGCGGAGCTAAAAATTCGGATGGGTGCCATACGGGTCCCCGCCGGCGCGGGGAGAGATACCCATAGGATTTTCATCGCTCGAGCCGTTTTGTCAATTCCTTTTTCCTTTTCGCTGTGTTGTGGAACCGTGTTGAAAATAACCTTGACCGCCGGAGGCGCGATCGCAGTGAGCCTGAAGCGACGCCCCCCCACGCCGCATGCGGGGTTTACCACCACGTTATGCCGACGAACAAGAGGCGGCGACTATTTCTGGCTCCAGCCGCAGTTGCCCACCAGATCCACAAATGCCACGGCTCCGCAATCCTCCACATTCATGCGCCCGTTTTCCTTGCGAACGCGGACAAGCCGCTGAGTCCCCCGTTGCTTACCGGCCGGAATGACCATAATCCCCGGTTCCGCCAGTTGCTCCGCCAGAGCTTCGGGGATGCCCGGCCCGCCCGCGGCCACGATAATCCGGTCGAACGGAGCCATCTCGGGCCAACCCAGCGTTCCGTCGGAGAGCAAGGTGCGCACATTGTGCATGCCGAGTGAGGTCAGGCGTTCGCGCGCTTCCATGTACAGGGGCCGCAGGCGCTCCACACTGAACACGGTAAGCCCCATACGGTACAGCACAGCGGCCTGATATCCCGATCCCGTGCCCACTTCCAGCACGCTCATGCCGGGTTCGGCTTCAAGCATCTGACACATAAGCCCCACGACCCAGGGTTGAGAAATGGTCTGACCGTGCCCTATCGGCAGGGGCCGATCGTCATAGGCCGTAGGTATGAGCCCTTCCGGCACAAAAAAATGCCGGGGCAGGCTCCCCATGGCTTCCAGCACCCGTGCGTCCCGGATGCCTCTGCCGGCCAACTGCTCGCGCACCATGCGCCGGCGAGGTATACGGTAATCCATATCCGCAAACTGCATCTTGGTTTTGTCCTTTTTTCGTCACGCATCTTCAGTCCGGCGTGAGCGCATTATCATGCGCGCGCCCTGGCCTTCAGCTTCCGGAAGCCGCGCCGAAGGCGCTTCACTCACCGCATTTCCCTTGACGAGGCCCCCCCGGATGCGCCACTATATCTATTAATTCTCCAGACTTCAAATTCCCGCCCCCTGGGCGGCGCATTCCGTCGGGTTGCGGCTTTGCGGCGTCAAGCCGCCCACACGGCTTGACGGAAAGACACAACGTCAACGCTCTCGGGAAACGCTTTAATCAGCTTTTCCCTCAAACAGCTCTATGGACAAGGAGCGTCCCATGCATCACGTTTCCGAACTCATGGTCGATACAGTCTTCACGCTGCAACCATCCGACAACCTGAACGACGCGCGTACGCTCATGAAGCTGGCGAAAATCCGCAATACGCCGGTAACGGACGACGAAGGAAATTTCGTAGGTCTGATTACCAACCGGGATCTTCTGGCCTGCACCATTTCCAAGCTCGCAGACATAGACGAAAAGGTTCAGGAAGAAATTGATACAGCTATCCGAGTATCGGACGTCATGCAGTGCGATGTGAACTGCGTGACCCCGGACACGCCGTTGCGCGAGGCCGCCCGGCTCCTGTTCGAGCACAAGTGCGGCTGTTTGCCCGTACTGGACGGGCGCAAGCTGATAGGCATTCTGACCGAGGCGGATTTCCTGCGCCTCGCTATGCTCCTGTTGGATGAGCAGGACTGAACAGCAGAACATGCCTGTCGGGAGCATCGGGGCATACACCGCTTCCGTTGAAACCACACGAGGAACAACCTGAAACAATCCCGGCCAGCCCTCCTGTGCCGGACTCTCTCTGCCTTCCATCATGAAAAAAAAATCAGCATTAAGTTTTTCGCATGTTTTTCTGCTGCTTTGCCTTGCTCTTGCAGCGGCCGGAGCCTATATGCTGCTGCACGACATAGCCGGTCCGGACATTACGCTTGTTCCGGAAAAACCGGAACGGATCGGCCCGGCCCAGCCGCTTGAACTGAGTCTTTACGACGACTCCGGGCTGCGTTCCGTCCAGGTTGTCGTGCGCCGGGGCGGTAAAGACATGACAGTGCTTCGCCGGGATTTCCCCCAGGACACGAAGGAAGCCAGGCTGAGCTTTGATCTGAGTGAAACCCGCCTGCCCGACGGCGCGTTTGAACTGGAGATCAAGGCGCGGGATACGGCCTTTGCCGGTTTCGGCGCGGGCAACTCCTCCACGCTTACCCTGCCCATACGCATGGACACCCAGCCGCCGCGTATTGCTGTGCACACGGTGCCGCCGGCCATCCGCCGGGGAGGAAGCGCGCTTATTGTGTATACCGTGAACAAGGATGTGGCGGAAACCGGCGTCCGGAATGAAGATCTGTTCTTTCCGGCCTACAAGCAGGCTGACGGGGCATGGGCCTGCCTGTTCGCCTTCCCGTACAAAAAAACCACGGCCAATTATTTTCCGGAAATCATGGCCAAGGATCACGCGGGCAATATCACATCCAGCCGTCTGCTGATCAACGCCATCGGACGGAATTTTACTGCGGACACCCTGCCCATCAATGAAAAATTCCTGAGTATGAAAGCAGCCGATCTGGCCCGGCTCTGCCCCGAAAAAGCGGACGCCTCAACCCTGGAGCAATACATCTGCGTCAATAACGGGGAACGCCTGCGCAATGATACCAAACTCATGGAACTCGGCCGGAACAGCGCTCCTTCCCGCTTATGGCAGGGAAAATTCCAGCACCTGCCCCGCGCGGCCGTGAAAGCCAATTTCGGAGATTCCCGCACGTATACATCCGGAGGTAAAAAAATCGATCATCAGGTGCATACCGGCCTGGATCTCGCCTCCGTGGCCCGTGCCGAAGTGCCCGCCGCCAATGCCGGCCAGGTGATCTTTGCGGAAGAGCTTGGTATTTACGGTAATATTGTGGTCATTGATCACGGCCTGGGGCTGATGACCCTTTACTCACACCTCAGCGAATTCCGGGTAAAACCGGGCGATAACGTCAAGCCGGGACAGGTGGTGGGAACTACGGGCACCACCGGCCTCGCGGCAGGGGATCATGTGCATTTCGGCGTACTGGTTTCCGGCGTGGCGGTTCAACCTCTGGAATGGCTGGATGCCAAATGGGTACAAAGCAATATTACAAACCGTCTGAACAGCAGACGCTAGGCAAATCCGCCCCAAGCCCCGGCAAACGTGTTGAAGCCGGGGCTTTTTTGT
Source organism: uncultured Mailhella sp. (assembly GCA_910579055.1). GTDB lineage: Bacteria > Desulfobacterota > Desulfovibrionia > Desulfovibrionales > Desulfovibrionaceae > Mailhella. The sequence goes on from CAJTSU010000093.1 coordinate 8,925, forward strand.
GTAAAGACGATACCGTTCCGGGATAATATGTTCAATTACAACACGCGCCGGGAGAGCTTCATGCGCTATATCGTTGAACCAGAAATCTTTCAGACCTATCCCCTGTTCCGCCGTGCGGTTCTGGTAGCACGCAACATGAACAACAGCCGGGAAATACCGGAAGTGCTTGCCCTGCTGCGCAAATGTGAGCAAAGCGTCCGGCGCGAAGAACTGGCCGCGCCCTACGAGCACCCCCGGCTCAAGCCCTGGGCGGACGTGTTTGCTTCCATGCGCCTTAATCCCAAGCGCTACCCGCCTTCGGTCATCAATCTGATTAAACGCGTACACAAGGGAACAGAATTGCCCTACGTCAATACCCTGGTGGCGCTGTTCAACTGCGTGAGCCTGCGCCACCTCATCCCGTGCGGCGGAGATGACCTCGACGTTGTCAGCGGCGACCTTACCCTCACCTTTGCAACCGGCACAGAACACTATGTGCCGCTGGGGCAGCCCGATGTGCTGGAGCAGCCTCCCGCCGGTGAAGTCATTTATATGGATTCCGGCAACAAAGACGTATTTTGCCGGGCATGGTGCTGGAAAAACGGCGACCGCAGCAAATTGTCGCCCTCCACCACTCGCGCCGCCATCAATCTGGACATGCTGACGGAACATGCTGAAGCCGAACTGCCCGCAGTGGCGGAGGAACTGGCCTCCCGGTTACAAAACTGGGGCGGAGCCGAGGTGGAAATTCATTATCTTTCACCGTCAGCGCCTTCTTTTGAGATTGCATAACTGCATAACTGTGACGCCCCAAAAAAGCTGACCGCGCGCATGGCACTGCGCAACATGGTTGCGGAGTGCCGGCCGTCGGGCGCAAGCCGGGCGCGGCGGCCTTCAAACGACAAGGCGCGCAAAAATCAGATCTTAATTCTATTAACTGTCGAAATCATTTTGGTCAAGTTATCATATGTTCTTGCGCCCGCGGACAAGGACGAGCTATAAAGAAGGCTTCCCCCTTTTCGGGGTTCTCCCGGGCGGGGTACAAGGAGTACTTCATGGCGCATAAAGGCCCACATATTTCCATCTCGCAGGATTTCGTCGTCAACCGCATCCTCCGCATCAACCTTGAAGCCTTTGAAAACTGGCCTGAATCCGTGCGGGAGCTGGCCATTTCCATTGCGGAAGAGCTTTTTCTCATCGCCTACAACCCCTTTATCCAGCCCGAATCCGTACGAGCCAGCGTGAACGAACGTTTCGCCCGCGAATCCCAGGCCCTGGCCCAGCAATATGTGACAACCCTCAGTGAGGGCATCACCATTTTCTGGAGCGCCTACGAGGCCGAGCGCCGCTTTCGGCAGGAACTGGTGGAGCGCCTGAAGACCGTGATGCCCGAAGAATGCGTGCTTACCCGGCCCGGATCTCTGGTCGAATGCGCCACAGACGCCACTGACCTGCGCATGGAACTTCCTCTTCTAGTTGTCGAACCCGCAACCACGGAACAGGTCAGCGCGCTGGTGCGTCTGGCCAACGATATGAAGTTCGCCCTCATTCCGCGCGGAGGCGGTTCCGGCATGACCGGCGGAGCCGTGCCCATGCTCAAGCGCAGCGTGATCGTGAACATGACGCGGCTCACGGCCATGACCGTGGACAGGGAGCATCTTACCCTGAACTGCCAGGCGGGCGTCATCACCCAGGACGCCATCGATCGAACCGCAAAGGAAGGCCTGCTCTTTACCGTGGACCCGGCTTCCAAAACAGCCTCCACCATTGGCGGCAACGTGGCGGAAAATTCCGGCGGCCCCTTTGCCTTTGAATACGGCACCACCCTGGATAACCTGCTTTCCTGGCGCATGGTCACGCCCACAGGAGAAATCATTGACGTGCAGCGCGTCGATCATCCGCGCCATAAAATTCTGCCGGAAGAAACGGCAGTGTTTGAGGTACGGGACCCGTCCGGCGGCATGCGCAGTGTGGTTGAACTGAAAGGGGACGAAATACGCCTGCCCGGCCTGGGCAAGGATGTGACCAACAAGGCTTTGGGCGGCCTGCCCGGCATGCAAAAGGAAGGCGTGGACGGCATTATCACCGAAGCAACCTTCACCCTGCACGAAAAGCCCGCCTTTTCCCGCGTCATGGTGCTGGAAGTATTCGGCAAATCCATGCGCCCTGCGGCGGAAATCATTCAGGAAATCGTGGCTCTGCGGGATCGCATCCGTGACGAGGGAGACTACGCCCGCCTTTCCGCGCTGGAGGAATTCAACGTCAAGTATGTGCAGGCCATCGGCTATCAGCGCAAGTCCATCCGCCACACGGGCGATCCCATTTCGGTGATCATCGTGCAGGTGGACGGAAACGACGAGTATCTGCTGGATCAGTGCGTCAACGAAATTGTGGCCCTGGTGGGCGACAACGAATATGTGGCAGTGACCGTGGCAAAAGATGAAAAGGAAGGCGAGCTGTTCTGGGAGGATCGTCACAAGCTTTCGGCCATTGCCAAGCGCACCTCCGGCTTCAAAATCAACGAAGACGTGGTCATCCCCATGCGGGCGATCCCGGATTTCGCTCACTTCCTTGAGGCGCTCAACCTGGAAATGAGCGCCGCCGCCTACCGCCACGCCTTGCAGGAAGTCGGCCGTCTGCCGGGCTTTCCGCTGGAAGATCGTGAAGTCAACCGGGAATTCACCTTCGCTTCGCGCCTCGCGCAGGGGGAAGCGCCCCAAGCCCCCCGTAACGATAGCGCTCAGGAAAACGAGGACGCCCACAGCGCGCAGTCCGGCCCCCGGGCCGCGAGCGAACTCACCGGTGATGAGGTTCTGATCCGGGCCGGGGCCTTTCTCAAAACTCTGGAGGAACGTTACCCCCGTCTGGCAAAGAAAATTGAAAAAATCGCCGAGTACATGTGTGCCGCCCGTATTGTCATCGCCAGCCACATGCACGCGGGCGACGGCAACTGCCATGTGAATATTCCGGTGAACTCCAACGATCCGCACATGATGGAGCAGGCCGAAGAAGCCGCCATGCAGGTCATGGCGCGGGCGCAGGAGGTGGGCGGCGCAGTGTCCGGTGAGCACGGCATCGGCATCACCAAAATATCCTTTCTCGGCAAGGAAAAGATGGATGCCCTGCGGGAATTCAAGAAACGGGTGGACCCGCGCGACATTCTCAACCCGGGCAAACTGGTGCAGCGCGAATTGCCCGTCCGGCCCTTCACCTTTTCCTTTAACCGGCTGATTGAAGACATTCGCCAAAGCGGCCTGCAAGACAAAGAACGCTTCATCAAGCTCCTGACCACCGTGCAAACCTGCACCCGCTGCGGCAAATGCAAGCAGGTCTGCCCCATGGTTTACCCCGAGCGCTCCTATCAATATCACCCGCGCAACAAGAATATGGTGCTCGGCGCGATCACCGAGGCCATCTACTACGCGCAGGCTACCAGCGGCAAACCGGCTCCGGCCCTGCTGGAAGAACTGCGGCACATGGTGGAGCACTGCACCGGATGTGGCCGCTGCACATCAGTATGTCCGGTAAAAATCGAGTCCGCCTCCGTAGCGCTTGCCATGCTGGCCTTTCTTAAGGAAGAGGGCATGGGCGGACACCCGATCAAGGCCCGCGTGCTTAACTGGCTGGCGCATGATCCGGCCCGGCGTGTACCCAAGGCCGCCAAGGCCGCCGCATTGGGGCAGAAAGTACAGAACCGGGTCATCGGCTTCGTGCCGCGCATGTGGCGGGAACGGCTGGAAAGCCCCCTGTTCAACAACAAGGGGCCGGAACTGGGTATGGCCAATCTGTATGAAGCCCTGCGGCTTGATCACGGGGGGCTCTTCCTGCCTGCCGCGCAGGAAGCCGAACACGCCGCGCGCGGCGTGGAAGCCGTGCTGTATTTTCCCGGCTGCGGCGGCAGTCTCTTCTATCGACGCATCGCGCTTTCCGCCCTTGCGCTGCTCATGCGCGCGGGGATTCCGGTGGTCATCCCGCGCAAGCATCTATGCTGCGGCTACCCGCTGCTCAGTTCCGGAGCTGAAGGCAACTACAGGGAAAATCTGGAGCGCAACCGCGAAGCCCTTGCCGGTTATATGCGTGAGGCCGCAGAGGCGGGATTCCGGGTTAATGCGGCGCTGACAGCCTGCGGTTCCTGCCGGGACAGCCTGAGTCGTCACGGCCTGACTTTACCGGACGGCACGCCCCTGCCCCAAAGCGATCTTGTCCAGCTGCTGGCGGAAAAAATCCCCGGATCCACAGCCCTCAACGGACAAAAACTGCTCTACCACGCCTCCTGCCACCCGGAATGGTCCGGCGTAAAGGCCGTGAAAGGTGGAGGTAAAGCCGCGCGGGCGCTTGAACGCCTGAGCGGCGCGAGTATTGCAATCACGCCGGGCTGCTGCGGAGAATCCGGCACCGGAGCCTACACCTCGCCCGGCATCTACAACGCGTTGCGCGATCGCAAACGCGGCCGCCTGACCGCGGCGCTCCCCGGGCTCACGCCGGACACGCCTATTCTGGTGGGTTGTCCCTCTTGCCGCCTCGGCATCTCCCGCACCCTGATGACCATGGAGACAAAAGACGGCCTGAACAAACGCCCCGTACTGCACAGCGCGGAGTGGCTGGCTGAAACCCTGCTTGCCCCGGAGTGCCCGGACGGCAACTGGCTGCGCCGTTTCCGCCGCCAGGCGCTCAAAAATATCAGGGAAGGCGTGCGCGTCATCGACATGGGAGGAGACTCTTCCGACACAGCTCCGGACACTCCGGAAAATGGAGGCAGTTAACACGGAACGCGCTGTTGTAGAATAGTGTTGATGGCGTTGCGCGAAACGACGTGCATTTTTACCACGGCCTGTGCGACAACATCTGTTGCCGCACAGGCCGCC
>CAJTSU010000093.1:13780-13997 GCA_910579055.1 uncultured Mailhella sp.
GTCCATTGGCTCGTTGGGGGCGGGGCTATCCCATCAGCCGTGTTCCACACGGGCCAGCGGCAGTCGTTAGGCGACGAAGGAGCTTTACGAATGGCGACAGCAGAGATAAGACAACATATATCTACGGCCGGATCGCTTACGCCCCGTGAAACAGCGCTTCACTCGACTCCGCTCCGCGAAACCTTTCTTCCACGACCTCCTCATGACGCTCGATCGG
>CAJTSU010000094.1 GCA_910579055.1 uncultured Mailhella sp.
AGAGAGAGAGAGAGAGAGAGAGAGACGCTTCATCATCCACCCCCATAAATTTGCGGTATACCCTTTCACGAAGGGAAAAATTTTTGTGATGGTATACTCCCGGTCATGAAAAAGCAAGACGGTATGTTGAATGGATGTAGAATATATTAAAAAATAACCTTGACCGCCGGAGGCGCGAGCGCAGCGAGCCATGTTCGTCGCCTAACGACTGCCGCTCGCCCGTGTGGAGCACGGGAGCTTTTAAGCGGATTTGCGGAAGCAAATCCAAGACGTCTTTCGCCATGTGGAACACGGGCTACCTTTGCTTCCGCGTCCTCCGGAGGTTAAATACGTTCCTACATCCCGCGCAGTGAAGCCCATATTCTGCCTGCGCGCTTTTTTCCTATGCCGGGCAGGCGGGCGATTTCCTCCTCCGTGGCGGCCTTCATGTCCGCTACGGAGGCAAAGTGTTCCCATAGCAGTTTCGCCGTGCCCGGCCCCACGCCGGGCAGACGCTGCAATTCGCCGCTGAAGGCGAGTCTGGCTCGCGCCTGACGGTGCCGCCCGATGGAAAAGTCATGGGTGGCGTCACGCACAGCCTGGAGGAAAAGCAGCTCCGGGCTGCCTTCACGGATATTCAGCGGATTGGATCGCCCTGGCGTGAAAATGCGATCCGCCACATTGCCCGCCCGGCGATCGGCGTGACCACGCTCGTCTCTGGCCTTGGCGATGCCCGCCACAAGAAAGGGCAATCCGTGTTCTCCGCCGCCCTGAATACGGGGCCAGCCTTCACCCAGTACCCTGTACACGGCGGCGAGCTGCCCCCGGCCCCCGTCGATCAGCAGCAAATCCGGCCATGGGGCGCCATGCTCCAGCCGCCGTTCCGCCCACATGGCCAGCGCGGCATAATCGTCGCCGCCCGCGCCCTCGATATTCCAGACGCGATACTCGTCCTTGCGGGGCTTGCCGTCCTCATACACCACCATGCCCACCTTGGTGGCCCGCCCTCCGGTATGGGAAACGTCCACACACTCAATGCGGCTTACGGGCCGGGGAGAACGCAACACCAGCGCCAGCCGCTCGGAAAGGGGCACATCCGCCTTACTGCGCGCCGCCTCACGGGCGTTGCTTTTGGCCATGTCCACCAGACGGTTTTCATCGGCATTGCGCGGCGCGGCAATATACACCGGCCCGCCCCGCAAATCCGACAGGGCCAAGGACAGCGTTTCCAGAATGCCCTTTTCCTCCGCCCCGTCTTCTCCCTCCGCATTGGGCTCCTCCGGCCCGCCTTCTCCGGGCAAGGTTTTGCCCGGTTCCAGGCCGCGGCTTTCCGCCGTCCCGCGCTCTGCGTCTTCGGCGCGTTTTTCTCCGGGAATCCAGGGAATGACCACACGCGGCGGCACGGCGCTGTGCGGCCCGTAAAACTGGCTCAGAAAGCTCAGAATCAGCTCGTCCGCCTCTTCCAGCCCCAGCCCGGGCCAGAAGAAGGTACTGCGATCCAGCACCGCGCCCTGACGCACGAACACCATGCCCAGGGCCAGCCCGTCGGGCCGGGTGGCCACGCCGACAACATCCATGTCGCCGCCCTTGTGCAACACCACCCCCTGCCGCTCCACGGTCTTCTCTATCGCGCGGATCTGGTCGCGTAACGCGGCGGCGCGCTCAAAGTCCAGCGCCTCGGCCGCCTTTTCCATTCCGGCCCGCAACAAATCCAGCAATTCATGGGACTTGCCCTCCAGAAGCATGGACACGCGGCGGGTCATGTCGGCATATTCCTCGCGGCTTACGCCGTCGGTACAGGGAGCAAGGCACAGGCCGATGTGATGGTACAGGCAGGGCCGTACCCGGTTTCTCATCGCGCGGTCTGTACAGCGCCGCAGGGGAAAGATGCGATGGATACTTTTCCAGGTTTCGCGCGCGGCCTGAGCGGAGGTGAACGGCCCGAAATAGCGCGCGCCGTCCCTTTTGCGCACCTTGCGCACCACTTCCAGCCGGGGGAAGTCATCCCGCTCCGAAAGCCGGAACAGCACATACTGCTTGTCGTCGCGCAGAACGATATTATAGTGCGGCCTGTGCTTCTTGATCAGGCTCGCCTCAAGCAGCAGCGCTTCCTTTTCCGTGGTGGTGTTCAGCGTTTCCAGCGAAGCCGCGTGCCCGATCATCGCCACGGTCTTGGGCGTGAGCTGTTCCTTCGGGCGAAAATAGGAAAGGATGCGCTTGCGCAGGTTGCGCGCCTTGCCCACATAAATGATCTTGCCCAGAGAGTCCTTGTACAGGTACACCCCCGGCGTGGTCGGTATGGCGGAAGAAGCGGGACGCTCCATAACTCTTTGACGCGGCCTGCGACGAACCGCTACTTTTTTACATACTCAAGCGAATACTTGTCCTGCACTGTGGGCAGCGGCGTGGGATAGTTGCCGTCAAAGCAGGCGGTGCAATACTGATCCGGGCAGGATACGCTGCGCTTCAGGCCTTCCAGCGAAAGATAATGCAGGGAATCAAGCCCCAGCAGCGCGGCCAGTTCATGCGGCGCGTGCTGCACCGCCACCAGTTCCCTGGTGGAAGGAAAATCTATGCCGTAAAAGCAGCCATGTTTGATGGGCGGGCAGCTCACGCGAAAATGCACTTCCTTCGCTCCCATATCCCGCAGCTTGGCCACACGGGTACGCACCGTGGTTCCGCGCACGATGGAGTCATCCACCACAAACAGCCTTTTGCCCTCGATCATGGAATGAACAGGGTTGATCTTCACCCGCACGCTGAACTGACGCATGCTCTGGGAAGGCTGAATAAAGGTGCGGCCCACATAATGATTGCGGATAAGCGCATGCTCGTAGGGCACGCCCGCGCCCTGCGCCACGCCCAGAGAGGCATAGACCCCCGAATCCGGAAAGGGAATCACGCAGTCCACATTGGCGGGAGCCTCCTTTACCAGTTCCAGCCCCATGCGCTTGCGGCACTGGTACACGTCCTCCCCGAAAATGACGGAATCGGGCCGGGCAAAGTAGACCAGCTCGAAAATGCACTGACGCACGGGCGCGCTCTTGCGCAGGGCAAAACTCTTGTATTCCAGAGCGCCGTGTTCAATAACCACCATTTCGCCGGGGCGCACGCCGCGCAGGCGCTCTGCTTCCAGCAGATCAAAGGCACAGCTTTCAGAGGCGAACACCCAGGCATCGCCCAGGCGTCCCATGACCAGGGGGTGGAACCCATGCGGGTCGCGCACGGCGATGAGCTTGCCGCCCGACTGAATCATCAGGCAGTATGCGCCTTCCACCCGATCGCATGCGGACAGGATGGCCTCTTCCAGACTCATATCTTTCAGACAGTGGGAAATAAGATGCAGAAAAATTTCACTGTCGCTGGTGGTCTGAAAAATGGCTCCCGCGTCTTCCAGTTCGGCGCGCAATTCCGCCGCGTTCGTCAGATTACCGTTGTGCGCGAGAGAAAGCTGCATGCCGCCCCGCATGCGCACGGTCAGCGGCTGGGCATTCCGCGGTTCGGGCTTTCCGGTGGTGGAATAGCGCACATGCCCCACGGAGACATCCCCCGGCAGGTGGGCAAGCGCTTCCTCGGTAAACACATCGGGCACCAGCCCCATGCCCACATGGCTGTGGATCTTTCCATCCGCCCATGTGGCTATGCCCGCGCTTTCCTGCCCGCGATGCTGGAGAGCGTAAAGACCGAAATAGGCCAGACGGGCCGCTTCCTCATGTCCGCTGATGCCGAAAATGCCGCACATAGCACGTCCTGGAACGTTTTGGGTTAGAGACTGCACTTCCACAAGCCGGGAGACAGGGCAGGGAACTCTTGTAGCCTACTCCGCGCCGCCTGTCACCCGTTTGAACGCCGCCCGGCATTGCAGACCCAGCCCGCAGGCGGCCGCGGCCCCGGCGCCGTAAAGCAGCGTGAACCCGCCGGAAACAAAAAGCCAGCCGCAGACAAAGGGCGCCAGGGTCTGCGAGGCGCGGAACAGGGTGGAAAAGAGGGAAAGAATGGTCGCCCGCGTGTCCGGCGTGGCGCAGCCGGCCACGCCCACAGTCACCAGAGCGGTCAGCATGCCCTGCGCGCCCCCGTACAGCGCCAGCGCCGGGGGCAGCAGCGCGATGGAAGGGGTCAGCCACATGCCCAGAAGACCAAGCGCCACCGCCAAACCGCACCACAGACCGATGCGCGGCATGGACACGGCCCGGACGACGCGCCCCGCCGAAAGGCAGCTGACGGCCAGACTGGCGGAGAACACGGAAAACATGGGCCCGACCAAGTGCGGCGACGCGCCGAGCCTGTCCGTCACCAGCGCGGGCAGATACGCGTACACCACGCCGAACATGATCAGCGCCATGAGCATGCGCGCGCCATACAGACTGAGCAGCGTACGGGAAGAAAGCAGCGCGCGCACGTTGGTCAGATAGGAATCAAGGGAAGGCGCGGACGACGCATCATAGCGCATGGGGCGGCGCAGCCACAGCAAAAAGACGGGAATGCCCATGAACACCGGCAGCAGAAAGGCCGCCCGCCAGCCCGCAAGGGCCAGCACCACGCCGGACAGGAGCGGAAAGGTGGCAACGCCGATGTACAGGATGGAAGCGCAGCGGCCAATCTGACGCACACGCTCCTCTCCGCGAAAGTGATCCGTCACCAGCGTATTATACAGCGCTTCCAGCGGCGTAACGGCCAGCCCCTGACAGGCCCGCCAGAACACCAGCCAGGTATAGCCGGAAGAAAGAAAACACATGAATGAGCTGACCGCGCATAACAGGATGCCGCCCAACAGAATGGGTTTACGCCCCAGGCGATCTTCCAGCACGCCGAACACAGGAATGACGCACGCCCCCGGCAACGCGTACATGGAAATCATCAGCCCCAGTTCCAGCGGAGAAAGCGAGAATTCCGCCGCGATAAAAGGCAGCAGCGGCATGACCAGCGGGTTGCCGAAGGAAGCGAAATACGCCAGCGCATAGATGGAAAGCACCGTACCGCGAGACGGCGAAACATCCGGAATGCCGGTAACAGGCATGAAACCGCTCCTCCATTGCGACCCACAGGCCGTGAGCGTAAGACCGCCTGCGGATAAGGAGAGCAGAGGCGTATTTCGCTCCGCCCGACTCCGCAGAGCATTTCAAGAGCGAAATGTTCTAAACCTCCACAGCTTCTTCCATGGAAGGATAGGGATCATATTCCTTGGGGTCGTCAAAAATATGCACGCCGTTGGGATAATTGACATGCTGCGGGCGGGGCAGCTTGTTCACCACATAATCCACATGCTCGCGCAGATCTTCCGCCGCGCGCGTCCACAGCGGGTCCAGCGCAACCTTGATGCCCTCGCGCCGTATCAGCTTCACGGCGGGCACATAGTCCGCGTCGTTGGCCAGCAGCACCACGCGCTCCGCCTGCTTTTTGAAGGCAATGGTGGCAAAATCGAGGCCGAGGCGCATATCCACGCCCTTCTGCCGGATATCCGGATAAATGTCCCGGCTTTCGATGTCTTCCACGTCAAGTTCTCCGGCCATGAGCTCGCCCAGCTTGTTGGAATCAAGCTGCCACTGCCCGGCCTGCCAGGCGGAACGGCCAAGACGCAGGGCGACTTCGGGCGTGGACCTCAGACTCTGGAGGAACTGCTGCTTGCGGGCAACCAGCGGAGTCTGGGAAAAGTCAACCGGGCCGTCCAGGGGGTGTTCTCCCCTGCCGGTGAACGGCATGGCGTCGTAAAAAAGAATGCGGCTGACGCACTCGTTCGGGCCAAGGTGCGAAAGACAGTGACGGCGGATGCCGGGGCCGTCGAAATAAAAAGCTTTGAGCGTAATGATGCGTTTACGCATAAACTCGCCGTCAACGACGAAAATGACACGTTCCATAAAAACCTGCATTTCTTTTTTGGCGCGGAGAAGCAGCCCCGCGAGTGGACGAAAGATATAAAGGCCCCTGCCTGGGCACGGTCGTTAAGGCTCATTAGAGCAACTTGACGTTTGGAGGTTCCCCTCCGCATTGCTTTTTTGCTGAAAATCCATCTTGCTCCGCCTGTCGGGCAATAACGGCTATATTGTCATAAGGCGAATTCACTTCGTCATCAGATCACATTACGGAGATCATGCTTACGGCACATATTCCAGCTGAACGCACCGCGCAATCAGGAAAAACTCACCGCGCAACAATTTCAACAGTACGAATTTTCAGTAAAAATCTGCACGGAAAAACTTTTGTGCCAAGGCTCTCCGGGCAGCAGATTCAAGCACATGATGTATCTGTCTCGCTCTAAACAGCGGTAACGATAAATACCACTTGCCAAATCGTCAAGTTTTTCCGCTCAGATCAGGAGCATTGCCGAGGTACGGCCCCTTTTTCTCCAGTCTTTACAGCAAACGGCTTTGGCCCTATTCTTGCGGCTTGCCCAAGTTTCAGCGTCCGGCCCGACGGGGCGGACACCGCATCCGCGCATCCACGGAGTTTATCATGGCACAGATTCAGGCCATTAAAGGTTTTGCCGATCTTTTCCCCGAAGACAGCGCCCTCTTCCTGCGTATGGAGCAGGCGGCGCGCGAGGTATTCCCCCGTTACGCCTTCGGTGAACTGCGCACCCCTCTTCTGGAATATACCGACCTTTTCCGCCGCTCCATCGGCACGGAAACCGATGTGGTGCAGAAGGAAATGTATACCTTTGCCGACAGCAGGGAACGCTCCATGACCCTGCGGCCTGAGGCCACGGCGGGGGTGATGCGCGCGTATATTGAACATGGAGTGCATGCCCGCGAGGCCGTGAGCAAGTTCTTCACCATCGGCCCCATGTTCCGCCATGAGCGCCCGCAGAAGGGCCGCATGCGCCAATTCCATCAAATCAACTGCGAATGCCTCGGCCCCCGCGAGCCGGAAGCGGACGCCGAAATCATCTGCATGCTCATGGACTTTCTGGGCAGGCTGAATCTCGGCGAACTCACGCTTCAGATCAACTCCCTGGGCTGCCCGAACTGCCGCCCCTCCTACCGCAAGATTCTGCGCGACTGGCTGGAAAGCCTGGCCCCGGACTGTCTGTGTGAGGACTGCCGCCGCCGCATGGAAACCAACCCCCTGCGCGTGCTGGATTGCAAGGTTCCCGGCTGCCGGGAAAACACGGCCAAGGCTCCGGTCATGCCGGATCACCAGTGCCCGGAATGTGCCGCGCATTTTGACGCGGTGCTGCGTTACCTCAAGGCCCAGAATGTGCCTTTTGTACTCAACCATCGCCTGGTGCGCGGGCTGGACTACTATACCCGCACCACGTTTGAAGTTGTTTCCGACAATATCGGTTCCCAGGGGTCCGTGGCCGGAGGCGGGCGTTACGATGGCCTGATCTCCTCCCTCGGCGGCCCCGATATGCCCGGCATAGGTTTCGCCTGCGGCATGGAACGCCTGGCTCTGCTCATGCAGGAAGGCGAAGGGCGGGTGCCGGCCTGCCCGGATTTCTACCTCGCTTCTTTGGATGATTCCTGTCGTGACGCGGCATTCGAGCTTGCCCAGAGCCTGCGCAAGGCAGGGCTCGGCGGCACGCTTGGTTTTGAGACGCGCAGTGTGAAAAGCACCATGCGCCAGGCCGGCAAGTCTGGCGCACGTTTTGCCCTGCTTATCGGCCCGGACGAACTCGCGGCGGGCACAGTGGTCGTCAAAAACATGGAAAACGGCGAACAATGCGCCGTGCCCCGCGCCGAGGCCGTCGGCCTGCTCAAGGCATAATCTTTTCTCTTTCCGCTTTTTCAAGGATACTGAACATGAGCGACAGCAAGCAGATAATGGACGATCAGAAATCGCAGGCCGACATCCAGAGGGAACACGCCCGCTATGTCAAACCTCTCGGCGACTGGAAGCGCAGCCACAACTGCGGCGCCCTCAGCCTGGCCGACGACGGCCATGAGGTTTGCCTGATGGGCTGGGTGCAGTACCGCCGCGACCACGGCGGTCTGATTTTTGTGGATCTGCGGGATCGCGACGGCCTTACCCAGGTGGTGTTCAGCCCGGAAATCGCCCCGGAAGCTCACCGTGACGCTCATGTACTGCGCAGTGAATATGTGCTGGCGATCAGAGGCCGGGTGCGCCTCCGCCCCGAAGGCATGCGCAACCCCAATCTGTCCACCGGAGAAATTGAAGTGGTGGTGCTGGACTGGAAGCTGCTGAATACCGCCAAGACTCCTCCCTTTCCGGTGGAAGATCGCAGCGACGCGGGTGAAAACCTGCGCCTGACCTGGCGTTACCTCGATTTGCGCCGCCCGCGCATGGCCCATAACCTGCGCCTGCGCCACCGCATTGTGCAGGCCGTGCGCAGCTACCTCAACGATCTTGATTTCCTTGAAGTCGAAACCCCCATTCTGACCAAGTCCACGCCGGAAGGCGCGCGTGACTTCCTTGTGCCCAGCCGCCTCAATCAGGGCGGGTTCTACGCCCTGCCGCAGTCGCCCCAGCAGTTCAAGCAGATGCTCATGATGAGCGGCGTGGATCGCTATTATCAGGTCGCGCGCTGCTTCCGCGATGAAGACCTGCGCGCCGACCGCCAGCCCGAGTTCACTCAGGTTGATATTGAAATGAGCTTTGTGGATGAAGATCAGGTCATGCGCATGGCCGAAGGGCTCATGGCCCGCGTGTTCCATGACGCCATGAACATGGATCTGACCCTGCCCTTCCCCCGCCTCACCTGGGAAGAAGCCATGCGCGATTATGGGGTGGACAAGCCCGACACGCGGTTTGATCTCAGGCTCAAGGACGTCACCGCCTGCGTGGCCGGTTCCGGCTTCAAGCTGTTTGCCGCTGCCCCGCTGGTCAAGGCAATACGCGTGCCGCGGGGCGGAACCATGAGCCGCAAGGAAATTGACGATCTGACCGAATTCGTCAAAATTTACGGCGCACAGGGCCTGGCCTGGATTAAAATCCACGAATCCGAATGGCAATCCCCCATCGCCAAGTTTTTGTCTGAAGCGGAGCGCGCGGCCCTGACCCGCGAACTCGGGCTTGAACCCGGCGATATTGTGTTCTTCCAGGCGGGCGAGCCGGGCATGGTCAACGCCGCGCTGGGCAACCTGCGCGTAAGGCTGGCCCAGCAACTGAATCTTGTTCCTGAAAACACCTGGAATTTCCTGTGGGTGACGGACTTCCCCCTGTTTGAATACAGTGAGGAGGAACAGCGCTATGTGGCCTGCCACCACCCCTTTACCGCCGTACAGGAAGCCGACCGCGAAACCATGACCAGCGATCCCGGTCATGCCAAGGCTCGCGCCTACGACATGGTGCTCAACGGAAACGAGGTGGGCGGCGGTTCCATCCGCATTCATACCCCTGAAGATCAATACCGCATGTTTGAAGCTCTCGGATTCAGTGATGAATCCGCCAAGGCTCAGTTCGGCTATTTCATTCAGGCGCTGGATTACGGCACGCCGCCCCACGGCGGCATAGCCTTCGGCCTGGATCGCGTAGCCATGCTGCTTACCGGCTCCGCTTCGATCCGCGATGTCATCGCCTTCCCCAAAACACAGAAGGCAACCTGCCTGCTCACCGACGCGCCCGATGCCGTTTCCACCAGGCAACTGCGCGAACTTGGCCTGCGGTTGCGTGAAACCCCCGCCGCGAAGCCGGAAGCGTCTTGTTGCGCTTCCTCTGAAGCTTCCGGCAAAGAAGCCGAAACGGAGTAAGCATGCTGCGTCCCATACTGCAATACCCTGACCCCCGCCTGGCCCGGAAAAGCGCTGAGGTTGCGGAAATCGACGACGAAATCCGCACTCTGGCCCAGGATATGCTGGATACCCTCAAAGCCGTGGGCGGCGTGGGCATCGCCGCGCCTCAGATCGGCGTGTTCCGGCGCGTGATCATCCTTGACCTCTCGCAGGAGCTCAAAGATCCCGATGCGCCCCAGGAATTCAAGGCCCTGGTCAACCCGCGCGTCACGGTGCTCGACCCCGCCCTCCATGCCGAAAATGAAGGCTGCCTCTCCGTACCGGACTATCGGGCCAAGGTGAAACGCCCCCGCCGCGTTGCCCTTGATGCGCTCGACCTGGACGGCAACCCCGTTCACCTCGAAGGCGAGGGCTATTACGGCGCGGCCATGCAGCACGAAACCGACCATCTGGACGGCAAACTCTTCATCGATCACCTGAGCTACCTCAAACGCTCCCTGTACGACAAGAAGATCCGCAAGGCGCGCTGACAACGACCAAAAGGCCGTGCGCAAAAAAGGGGGAGGAATGCGTCAATGCTTCCTCCCCCTTTTTTGCGCAGTCTCTTCCCGGATGGAAAAGGAAGGCAACGAACCCGCAGCCTCACAGCAGCATGGTGAGCGGAAAGCGGTAGGCAATGGAGGATGTGGGGCAGGCAATGCGACAGCAGCCGCAATGCCAGCATTGCTCCGGCCAGGCCACAAACGGGCCGTCATTGCCCATTTCCAGAATATGCCCCGGGCAACTTTCCACGCAGGAGCCGCATTCCATACAGTGCCCGCAGTGCATGCAGCGCGCTCCTTCGGCAGCGGCCCGCCCGCCGGTCAATCCCCCCGACATTTCGTCAAAAGGAAGCTGCGGCCCATGCTCCCTTGCTGCATCAGGCAGTTGGCGCGGCGCGTGCTCATGGTAGCTGACATTCATGATCTCGTGGAACTCCACCACATGCGGTGTGACGGCAGCGCCCGGCCCCTCCTCCAGCGTTCCCGAGTCGCCGATCCATACTTCCCGGAAGGAGGCATCCCGCCCCGTCAGGCAGCGATGCACCGCAAGCGCGACCCTTCTGCCGTCTCCCACGGCCGGGGAAACAAGGCCGGGGCCGTTGGCGGCATCTCCCGCCGCAAACAGACCGGGAACGGACGTTTCATAACTTTCCTGATCGCGAAGTACCCAGCCACGCGGCGTGCGGGCAATATCCATTCCGGCCAGAACCCCGTCATCGAGCTGAAGCCCGCTGGCGCACACCAGAACATCCGCCTCCAGCTCCAGTTCCCGCCCGTCCGTATCGGGCACAACATGCAACGCGCCCTTCTCGTCAAAGGAAAAGGAAGCCACGGGATGCGCCGTCAGAGCAAGGCGGCCGTTTCTTTGCTTTGCAACCGCGCTCAGGTATCCGTTATGCACAACAATGCCTTCCTCCCGGGCCTGGCGCACTTCTTCCTCGGGCGCATGCATGGCGTTTGCCGCTTCCAGACAGACCAGCTCCACGGAGTCCGCTTTCAGACGCGCGGCAGTAAACGCGCAGTCAAAAGCCACGCCTCCCCCGCCGAGGATGACGACCTTTTTCCCATCCATTCTTTCGCGAAAGAGCATGGACTGCTTCAGCCAGTCCAGAGCGGGAACCAGAAAATGCCTGCCGGGGATATCCAGAACCCGGCTCCGCCAGAGTCCGGTTGCAAGAATGCAGGCGTGGCTTGACGACATGAGCTCCGCCAGCGTCACATCCCTGCCCACGTCCACATTTGACCGAATCTTCACGCCCAGGCCGAGCAAAAATCCCACCTCGCGATCCACCACGTCCGTGGGCAGTCTGAACTCCGGTATGCCCTGGCGCGGAACGCCTCCCGCCACGGGAGCGCGCTCGTACACGGTTACGTCATGACCATACAGCCGTAAAAAATACGCCGCGGTCAACCCCGCCGGGCCGGAACCGACAATGGAAACTCTTTTTCCCGTGTCGGGAAGCGGCCGCAGGAGAGGGGGCGTTCCATGATCCGCGGCGAAACGCTCCATGCAATGAATGGCGAGCGCCTCATCGTACGAGGCGCGGTTGCACTGTTCCTCGCAGGGGTGCGGACAAACCCGGCCTGTCACGCCGGGAAAGGGATTGCGGGCCAGAATAGCGGCCAGAGCTTCATCAGAATTTCCCGCCGCGATGAGGGTATGGAACTTCTGTATCGGATTGCCCGCCGGACAGGCCATTTCGCAGGGAGAAGTCCGCCCCTGACGGGGCCCCGCGTGAACCTGCACGAACTTTTTCTTCCATTCCTTGCTGTAGAGGGGGGGCATGCTTGTTTCCTCACTGGACGATTGACGTTCATTTCAAGGGAAACGCTGATAAAAGCGTTTCCCATACTGATGACAAACCCCGCTTCGCGGCGCTTGCGCCGTCCAAGCCGCGAATATGGAGCTGATGTATTCAGCGCATAAATCAGCGGGTTCCGAAACAGGACGCCGCGATGCTCCGGGAAATGTCAGAGCCAGCAAAGTTCAGGGCCGGCAGTTCCCTTGCCGATGGCAAGAACCTTGTCGTATTCGGGACGTTTTTCGGGGTAATCGCTGCGCCGATAGATACTGCGTCCGCTCTCCCGGCGCTCCCGGGTGCAAAGAGTGGAAAGCCGACAGCTTTCCAGCAGATGGCGCGCCTCATGAACCATCAACAGCTCATGCATGCTGCGGGCCTGCATCCTGTCCGCATATCCGGCCAGAAAGTCCAGACGTTCCAGCGCCGCGTCAATGCCTTTTTCATTACGGACAAACCCCATGTAATAGGACATGACCTGACGCACGCAGGATTCAAACATTGCCTGGGGGATGCCGTCTTCCCGCTCTTCCAGCGGCCTGAAAATCCGCTCGAACTCCGCGTTGATCCCGCCTTCCAGCCCCGCCAGGCCGACGGGTTTACCCCGTTCGCGGGATGCTGATTCGCCCGCCAGATACCCGCCGCACATGGAACCGGAGAAGGTATAGAACACGCAGCCGTTGTACAGCCCGGGCACCGTGCCGCGAAAAGCGTCATCCGTGGCGAGCATGCCGCTGAACTCGATTTCCCCTATTTCAACTTCCATGGGCGCCTTGGCGAAGTCCACGCCGCGTTGTTCGCAGTAATCCGGAAAGGTGGCCTTGTCGCCGGGCATCAGAACATATTGCAGATGGCGCAGGGTATCCGGCTCAATATGGCGCATTTCCATGACAAAGGGCGGGCCGTTGCCTTTGATCTGTTCCTGATAGGTTCCCCCTATCTGGAACTGGCGCGGGCAGTTCTCCATCTGCGGATGATATTTCGGCATGAAGCGCTCACCCAGGGCATTCAGCTCGTGCGCGCCGGAACCGTTGATCCCGTTCATGCCCGCACAGCCGAACCCCTTGGGAACCAGCGTAGCCTGCTGCCTGATGTCCATATTGATAATCGTCGCTCCCGCCTCATAGGCCAGCGCGTACTGACTGCCGGTGTTGAAAGGGCTGTGCCAGGTATTGTAGGGATTGCCTGTGGAATTGGTCGTGGCCCGGTTGCAGCTGTTGCCGAGCGCCAGAATAACCGCGGACGCGCTGATGACGTAACAGGCCCCGTCCAGAACCCCGTACCCCACAGCACCGGCCATGCGGCCGTCTTTGACCAGCAGCCGGGTAATCATGACGTGATCCAGCACGTCCACGCCGCTGCCGCGCAAATGGGCCGCCACCAGGCGCTTGATCCGTTGGCCTTCCGCAATATTGATATGCCACGCAGGTTCGCCGCGTCCGGCGGTACGCAGGTAACTTCCATCCGGGCGATGAAGAAGCTTCACGCCCAGCCCCTCAAGAAAGCTGACCATGTGCGGCATAACCCTGCCCCAGTCCCGCAGCATGGATTCACTGAAGCCGCTGCACGGCTTAAGATGGTATTTTACCAGATCGTCAACGCTGTCATCAGGTTCATCCGTGCCCAGAACGGCCAGAAAATGGTCATTTCCCCCGCCGAGGCAGCCGGAACTTTCCAGCTTTCCCTTATCCACCATCAGCACACGCGCCCCGGCCCTGCGCGCGGCGAGCGCCGCGCCGCATCCCGCCGCTCCGGTGCCAAGAACAAGCAGTTCCGTTTCAAGCCGAATATAACCCCGCATGAATCATTCCTCTAGAGCGTTTTTTGATTGAAAATATCTGCCAGCCAGATCCTATGTTCTGACCCGCAGGTTTCACACCTGAAGCCGGAGCTTGCTCTGCTGTCCATGCCTGTACGCCCTG
>CAJTSU010000095.1 GCA_910579055.1 uncultured Mailhella sp.
ATGAGCCTCGCTCCGCTCGACTCCGAGAGCATTTCAATGACAAAATGCTCTAACGGTTCAGCGAATCATGCACACGCCCGGCCACCTCGTCGGCACATTCCACCGCCGCAAGGGCCTGCCTGGCCGTCGCCATTTCCTCCGCCGTCATGCCGGCGTCCATGGCGCGCTTCACCGTCGTCTTCATTTCAAAAAGTTCTTCACGAATCTCTTTCAGCCGGTGGCCGGAGGGATCCTCCGCCAGCGCGTCAAAGGCCGATTCCATTTCGATCATTGGGAACCTCGCAGTCTGTAGGTGAATATGCTGTCGCCGCGCCGCAGCGTAAGCGCTTTCGTACTTATGCTTTCCAGAGTACAGCCGCCGGGGAGCAGCGCCCCCTCGAACAGACGCCTGCCGTCCGCCGTAGTCACAAAACGCATGGGAGACATGGTGACGCCAGTTACGCGCAGACCGCCCAGCGGATCGCCGCTCTCCTCCGCCGGCCCGGCTTTGGCCGCCGCAAGCAGCGACCCGGAGGAGGACTCCGCGGGAGCGGCATTTTTCATGCCCGAAGCGTCCGCCTCCCCGGCCCGCGCAACCGCAGCGGCAGGGGACGCCGCAACGGAGGAACCATACAGCGGCACACCGAAATGTCTTCCCGCCTCCTGCCGGACGGCGAGCAGCGCGGGCGCGTCCTCCAGCCGGAAATCCCCCGCGAAATCCACCCGCCCGGGCAGGTAGATCACACGGACGGAAGCCAGTCCAGCCTTTTTCAACGCCTCTTCCAGCACGGGAGCAAGCTCCTTCTCGTGCACGATGCGCCGTTCCTCCCGCGGCAGGCCCCTTACTTCGCTTTTCAGCGCGGAAAAGGCCGCCGCTTCCAGCGCCGCATCCTTCATGTACGCGGCCACGGTCAGGCGGGGCGGCCCGCCGTCTTCCGCAATGCTTACCTCGGGATGAAAGCCCCTGATGCCCAGTGAACTGCGTACGGCGCGCAGGATATCCTCCCGAACGCCGACCTCAAGATACACGGGGAAATGCAAAGCGCGTGCCATGTCGCGCAGGCGGAGCATGGCAGCGTCGTCCGCCACGGAGCCGCGCACTTCCACACCGGGGTCCCGCAGGCTTACCGCCAGGCCGGTAATCCCGGCATCCGCCAGATATCGTTCCACAATGGCCGGATATTGCGGCGGCTGCGGCGCGGGAGGCGTCAGTGCCACGGACATGGCGGCCAGGATGACGGCCGAAAAAAACAGCAGAAGAACACGCGCGCGCAGCGTGGATTTCCTTTTCACAGGAGCGGGAAGCGGCACTTCCACAATGGCATCGGCCGAAGAAACGCTTAAAATGTTGCCACGATCCTGCGCGGCGGAACCTTGCTCCACGGCAACTTCGTTGCTTGCGGATGAGGTGTTCCGGTCTTCCGTATTCGGCTCCCCGGCCGCAACACTTGGCGTATCTGCTTCCGGTGCCGGAGCATGCTGTTCCACACCCGGCAGGTTCCAGGCAAAGCAAACCCGCCCCAGATACCAGGCACTGCCGGCCTCCGGCATGATCCGGGGAGTCTGTTCCCCCGGTTCGGGAGGGAAAACTTCTTTTTCCCCTTGAAGGCGTATGTTTCCGTCAAGGGGGGAAAGCGTGACGGAACACCCTCCGAGCGCCTTGCCGGGCAAAATCTCCACAACTGCATGACGAGGCGACAATTCACCCAGGATGATATCGCAGGAATCGTCCGAGCCCAAAAGCCACGTTCCTTCTCCCAACTCCAGGCGAGCGCCGAGATGAGGCCCGGAAAACACATACAGCGCTACTGCCTGAACAGTGGGCGCAACATTTGCCGAAGCGCTGTTTTTGTCTTCCGGGCTCACAGCGTACCTCCGATTGCAGGAGAGGCCAGAGCAACTGCGGAGGGCACGGGAGATCTCACCGGCGTGCCTGCGGGAAGCGGGCCAGGCGCACGTGATGCGGGAGGCATGGCCGGAGCCAATTCCGCGCGACGCGCGCAACCGCCTAGCGGACGGGCCAGCGGGGCGCGTTCCTCATAATCCGCCTGGGTCGGAGTGCGGCTGAAACGCGGGTCATCCACGCGGGCGGGCAAATCCGGCGTCTGATCCATGCGTACAATACGCGGCGTGATCAGGATGAGCCGCTCCATGCGCTGATGCTTCTTGCCCGTGGAACCGAACAGGCCGCCCAGCACCGGAATGTTTTTCAAACCCGGAATGCCGGAATCGCTGTCGCTCTGTGTCTCGAAATAGTAGCCGCCGATGAGCAGGCTCTGCCCTTCGCCCACAATGGCCTGGGTGTTGATTTTTGTCTGTTTGATGGGCGCGAGCTTGCTGGTGTCCACAGAGAATGTCTCGGATCCGTCGTCCCGGTCGTCCTGCACGCTGACCATAAGCTTGATGGTGTCCGGCAAACCATGTTCGCCCGGAATGATATGCGGCGTGACCTTGAGCACCGTGCCGGAATCAACCTTGAACAGATCCGTGGCATCCTTGCCCGCCACGGGGATATAGTATGTGCTGGTATTTTCCAGCGAAGCCTGCACATTGTCCATGGTCAGCACGGAAGGCTTGCCCAGCACGCGGGCCTGACCGTCCTGTTCCAGGGCATTGACGCGCGCCAGAAAATAGTCCGTCCCGTGGGAATACAGGGTGGAGAAGGAAAGCCCGGCCTCGGACGCGGCTCCGACCTGGGGAAAGACGCCCGGGGCGGCTCCGCCTCCGCCGCCTCCGCCGCCGCTGGTGTTCCCCCCGAAGCTCCCCGCTCCCGAGTAATTGATGCCCAGTTCGCGAGAGAAATTGCTGTCGATATCCACAATTGCGGCGTGAATTTCCACCAGCTCGACCGGTTTATCCAGATCTGCGATAACCTTGGCGTAATAGCTCATACGGTATTCGGCATCCGTCACCAGCACGGCGTTGACGCGCGGATCAGCGATGATGCTCGGCCCGGCGGGGCCTTCCTGCCCGCCGCCGCCCTGCGCGGCGGGAGAAAGCGGCGCGGGTCTTCCCCCGTCCGCGGCGTCGCCCACGGCGATCATGCCCTGCCCACGCAGACGCTCCTGCGCCGAAGGCAGTACCGAAACGCCCGATCCGGTCAGAGGAGTCCCCGAAACCATGGCCCGCAGAATGCCGGCGACGCCGGGTATGGTAATCACCGTGTCCATGCTGTTCACGCTCATATCTTCAGCCCAGGCATACCGGAGCGGAAAAACGCGCATCACCGTGCGCCCGCCCTGGGCCGCCTCGAACGCGGTCATGGCCTCGCGCAGCTGCTCCACATACAGGGGCGGCCCGCTGACGGAAAGAAGGTTCTGTTCGCTCAGCGTTTCCACCGGAAGCTGGGGGGAAATCATGCCCGCCGCGCGCAGCATGTCGCGCAGAGCCGACGCGGAAACCGTGGACGGGGCGAGAAAGGCGCGCGTGTTTTCCCCTTCATGCCAGAAGGTCACGGTATGCCCCTGCGTGAACCAGCGCACGCCGAAGGCCGAGCGCATGCCCGCGAGAAATTCGCCCGGCGGCACCTGTTCGAAACGGCCGCTCATCTCCCCGGTCAGTGCCGGGCTGCATACCGATCCGTACCCCTCGGCGCGGGCGAAATCCTCCAGCACGGAACAGATGCCCTCATTTTCCGCATAATGGGAAAAGGGCTGACGAAACGGAAGGCCGGACGCGCAAAAGCCTTCCGCCACGAAGACCCGGCAGAAGGCAAAAAGAAAAAGGCAGAAGAGAAAAGGACGCTTCTTCAATAAATACCCCCAAACATGCCCGGCATGCCGAAAAACGGCCGCGCCACATGCTGCCCGCCCCCTCCGGAAGCGGCCTTCCACCAGACAAGATCGTTGAGAAAATCCCTCACAGTGGCGTCAAACGCCTCCTGCCCGGCGTCAAGTTCCGCCATGCGATACAGAACAAGCCTGTCACCGGGGCCGGAGACAGACTTCAGCAGGCTCTGCCCCGGCTTTTCCAGAGCCGCGACAGAGGCGCGAACCCGGCAGACTCCGGCCTGCCGCCTTGCCGCAGCGCGCAGCATCTCTTCCCGATCCGGGCCGGAGGCGGGCACGTCCGCAACTTCCGCGCGCAGGACGGCCGCACGGCCATCCGGAGAAAAGACGGCGAAATCCAGACCGTTTTCCAGCCGGAAACAGTACGCGCCGTCCTTATCCTGACGGGGACGTTTCCATCCGGCGCGGGAAGCCAGCGCGTCAACCAGATTGTTCAGAACAGCCATATCCGCTCCTGTCGATACAGCATAGGCTATGCAAGATGGGGGGGAAAATCAATACGCCCGGCCGCGGCGGGAATCCGGCCGGACTTCCCTCCGCATGTCCGCGTCTCATACCGCTCGCGGAGCCAGCGTGCGCCGAAACGCCCTATCCCAGAATTTTGGTTCTGGTCTGGTTCATGTTCTGCTGCATGGCGTTCATGAAGTCCAGCGATTTGGAAACAAGCTCCTTGAGCGCATCGTTTGTCTGCCTGGTCTGTTCCATCATGGTGCGAATCTGCTCCTGCTCCGCTTCCAGACGCTTGGCCTCGGCGGATCGCAGGCCCTGGGCGTAGTCGCCGCCCGAGGAAATCATGGTTCCGACGGAAGAAACCATTGTACTGAGGGCCTGTGAAACGGAGGCCGTGAGCTGTGGGTCAGCATCCTTGCCGGCATGAAAATCCAGCTTGCCGCTTTCCTTGCTTTTGGCCACGCCAGACGCAGCTACCCCGATACTGACCGCGCCCGCCGCCATGTTCACAGCGGCCCCGGCCACGGCGCAGGCGAATTTCTGCATTGCGCCCTGTTCGATCTTGTCTGCCTGCTGTTCCATGAGATCAACGATCTGAAGCCCTTGGGCCTGGATAATACTGCGGTTGGCGCGCCGCTGTTCCGCCGCGTCCTGTAAAATGACCCCGGCGAACAGCGCGCCCGGGCTGGGCAGTCCCACCCAGTCCTTTGGGTTGGGCATGGAGCTTGTGGTCGGCGTCGCAAGCTCAGGCAGATTTGCCGTCACCTGGCCGACGGCGGAAGAAAAGTCCCTGCCTTCCTGAATGGCGGACAACAGGGCGCTGTCCACTTTGGAAGAAGACACTCCGCGGGCTTCGGCCTGTTCCAGCAGCGCGTTGTACTGAACGGAATTAAAACCTGTCACATCCTGTATGTTCATAAACATTCCTCTTGCGCCTTGACCGTCCTGTCTTTACTCAGGCCATGGCGGGGTTGCCGGAAAGAAGAGCGGCATTGGCCTGCGCCCCTTCCTGCACGATGTCGGAAACCGTCTGAAGCGTCTGCTCGGAGCGCTGCATCATCTCTTTGATATGTTCAACATCCAGATCATTGGCCATGGCAATTTTTTCAAGAATGGCCTGAAGCCGCTTCTGCTGGGCCTGGAGGAAACTCACTTCCTTTTCATTGACAGCTGACGCTATGGCCGTGCCGCTTTGCGCAATGGTATTGACGCCCCCGGCTATGGTGGCGACACGGGCGGTGACAGATGCCACCTGCTTAATCGCCCCCACGGTTTTTTCCGCGGCGTTTGCGGCGCTTTGGGCAGCCTTGCCCGCTGAACCCGCCGCGCCCGCGCCGAAGCTGAGCGCAACAAGGGCAATGGAGGTAGCCAGATCCACAGCGAATTTCGTCCACATGACGGCGTCTTCGCTCGCTCCGGCGGCTTCCATGATCTTGCCGGTGATAAAGGCCGGGCTGAATCCGACCTTGCCGCCCGTGGCTTCCTCCGTAATGGAACTTGCCAGAAGCGCCATGGAAGCCACGCCCACGGCAATGAGCGCCGCGCCGGAGCCGCCAGCCGCCAGCCCCACGGCTCCGGCCGCGATCATGGCCACGGAACCGATGGCCGCAAGCGCCATGCCGATATATTTAAAGGCTTTGAGCAGACCGTCCAGGAACCCCTGCGATTTGGATTTTTCCAACTGCTCCTGAATGGACTTAATCTTTTCTTCATTGGCCTCGGCGCGCTCCTGCGCGCGGGCTTCCAGACTGGAGATGCCCGCCCTGGTTTCTGTGCGGCGCTGCTCAAAGCCCACGGCGTCCAGCAGGGTTTCCAGCGAGAGTCCGCCCATGGACAACCCACCCGGAACCGAAGCGCGGGCTGTTCCCGTCGATGGCTCCTCAAGTTCCGGCAGCAGATCGGAAAAGCCCGCCATGCTTTCCAGCAATGTTTTGACGCTTTCCTGTGAGCCGGGGACGATTGTTCCCCCCTTTCCCTGCCGCTGCGCGGCCAAAAGTTCGCTCAACGCAAGAACATCCAGGCGGCCGCTTCCCTGTGTTCCCTGAACGGAAGGACTCATTATCTACTCCTTGGTCTGCGCCAGAGAGGCCAGCAAAGCGCGGATGCGCTCATGGCAGGTTTTGTGCGCAAGAATGGATTCGTCTCCCAGGCCGAGCGCGGCGCGGAAGGAAGCCGCCGCGTTCTCGCCGTCGCCCAGCTTCAGATAACACAAACCGCCATAAAAGAACGGCGCGGGATCCTTGAGTGCCCCGGCCACGCCCGCCATACCGTAAGTATCAATAGCCAGCCGATACTCTTCGCGAGCCTGAAGGCATCCTGCCAGCCCCATCCAGAAGCGCGGATCATCGCCGTCATACAGGCAAAGTCCGCGAAACATGCTTTCCGCATCCTTGTAGTTGCCTGCCTTGTACAAATTATAAGCGTAGCTGTACCCGGACTCCATGGCCTCCCTGCTGATGTTGAATACATCCGCCAGGGTCGCGCCTTTTTCCAGGGCGGAACGCATGGTATTGAATTCTTCTTCCGTAAGACCCGCGGCTTTCGCCATGTCCAGCATGGCGGCGCTGATTTCCTGTTCCTGTTCGGCAGTCTGGGGCATGACGGCTCCTTGAAGTTTATGTTGCGTGTGTCCCCGGCGGGGGGGGGCTATTGCCCGCGCGCCAGGCTGGTCAGCGTCTGGTTGGAGTTGGATATCTGGGTATTCGCGCCTTGCAGGTAGGAGTTATACTGGCCCATGTAGTCCTGAATATAGACCATCTGCTGCTGCGTGTCCGTACCCAGCTCCTCAAGACGAGCTTCAAGAGAGGCGATGGCCACGTCCCACTCTTCCTCGCTATGCATGTGGTCATTGCCTGTCTTGTCATAGGCAAGACCATGCTCGTCCATATACTTGACCATGTCGTTGCTCATGGGGTTGTATTCCTTGCCCTTGGGCGCGGTTTCCGTATAGGATCCGGTGACCTTGCCATCCTTGTCATAGGTATAATAGGTGGTCGTGATGTCCGAACTGTTTCCGTTCTTGGCATCGGCCTTGGACTGACGGGCCTCGTTGAGCAGCTGGGAAACCAGCTTCTGCTCTTCCTGCGACCTGGAAATCGCATCCATCCTGTCCATGGCCTGGGTTTTGGCCGTTTCGGCAAGCTCCAGCTGAAGCTTGGCAAACATCAGCTGAAGGCTGGAAGAAGGGCCGAGCGTCGCGGAGCTGATGGAAGATGCGCTGCTGTTGCCGTTTACCGCCTGTGTCATGAGAATGCCCCTTTTTCCGAAAAATACTTGTATTCGGAGAAATATGTTTTCAAAAATTACAACCGCACCACGCCCCGGCGGCCCGCGCCGGGCAGAGGGCCGGAAGATGTTCTGACCGGACGGCTCTGGGCGGCGCGGGCTTCGCCGGCACGTTTGGCCTCGGCCATGGCTTCCTCTGCCTGCCTGCGCAGTTCAGGGGAAAGCTTGTTCATATCCGTTTTCTCACCGCATTGCTCAGGCAGACCGGCCTGCTCACGCAGGGCTTTTTCCTGCACTTCCAGACGGGAGAACTCTTCTTTAAGCGCCGCGAACTGCTCCATCTGCTTCTGCATATCCTGCTCGGTGTAAGCCATATTCAAAACTCCTTTGCTGATGGCGGCATGCTCTGCCCGAACATGCTCCCGATGTGACAAGCACAAATCGTGCCAAAGCTGAAATACCTTGAAAAGTAAAGGAAGAAAAGAGACTGCGGATTTTTATTGCCAAAAAAGTTGACGACGCAAAAAAAACTTTTCTCCACTTTGGCATTACCTTATAAAAACAGCTCGATACCCACAAGCAAAAAGGATAATACTCCTGAAGAATCCTCATGAACGCATCAATGTTTTCAGACTGATGACAAACCGCGCTTCGCGGAGGTTGCGCCGTCCAGGCCGCCAAAGCGTCTTGACGGAAAGGCACGAAAATTACTCGCCGCGCTGCTGAGGGAAATGCCCCCGCGGGCAGCCAACGGCGCGGCACCTTCAGCCGTTGGCGCGAAACGCCTTACGGATGAAGAGAGCATAGCTAAGCCGCGACCTGCTCGCAATGTTCGGGGCTGCCGACCTTTGTCAGCAGACTCATGTCCTCAATATTGAGCGGAAAAAAGGAACCTTTCGCGGACGATCCTTGCCGTCCCGAACAGCGCATGATAATTTAAAAAAAACGAGCTTTCGGCTGTTCGGCACGATTCTGGCATAGCGTCCTGAAGCGGGAGCTATCCGCCAACTTTTTTGGGAATCCGGAGCCATTACCATGTCCATTGATTTTTCCATCCAGCAGCAGGGCGTAAACACGACGCAGCATGCGGGTTTTTCCTCCCCCTCCGCCGCTGTGGGTTCGCTGTTCGGCAATACGGCGGCGGTGGTGGAATCGCCCATGTCGCTTCTGGCCGACGCCGCCGAGGAGCTGACCTTTGCCGCCGACACCACGGACGATTTCGAGCTGGAAGAACGCAAGGAACGCGATGAAATCGACGAGGCCATGGAGGAACGGGTCAGGAAGTATCAGGAGCTGATGCGCGAAAAGGGCGAAGCGGAGCAGATTGATCAGCTCAAGGACGCCATTCGTGCCCGTGAAGGCAGGGAACATGCCCTGCGCCAGGCCCGTCAGCGCTTCCCCGATCCTTCCGACGCATGGGCCGCCCTGAAGGAAATCCGCGACGAACTTGCGGGCGACGCCGCGGTATCCTCCGAAACGCTGCGCGGCGTGGACGAGGCCCTTGCGGAACTGGAAACATCGGAAGGCCCGGCCATTCGTTCCGGCATTTGCGGGGCGCTGAACGCAAAGGGCTTCGGTTCCCTGGGGTCGCCTTCCGAACTCGGCGCGCTGTACCGGGGGGCGGTATGCGACTTTGCCGACGTCAACGAGCTGTACGCCCATATTCAGGAAGCATACGGCAATGACTTCGACGCCGCGCTGGATTTTCTTTACAAGACGCTGGCCAGCGACATGGCTGCCGATATGCCCAGCATGGAAAAGCCCCATCTGGAGCATGTCAACTCCGGCTTGGGGGAGCTTCGCTCACTCCAGAGCGCGCGCAGCCTGTGCGCGAAACTGCTGGATCGATGGGCTTCCGTACACGGCGTGAAAAACTGCCCGCTTGATGATATGGCCCTGCTCGGCAAGGTTGTGGCCCTGCGCAGGGAACATTTCATCAGCGGCACCCGGATCGCCCAACTGGCGGACGAGGCCAGGGCCCCGGATATCGAACACAAGGTCTTATTCCTTCAGGAATTGCTCAATACCACGCGCTCTTTCGCTCCCTCGCTCTTTGACGGAAACGAAGGCCGCATGAAGGTGCTCGACGCCGTGCAGGACGCCGTGGACGCCGCCATTGCCGAGGAGGATGCCTGGCTTGCCAGCCAGGAATAGCGAGAGAGAGAGAGAGAATTTATATTGCTAGCAAACAGCTATGCTCCAGATATTTTAAAGCAATGTAAGGAGAATAATATAAAAGATTGTATTATGCCATCGGCGATTTCATCATTTTTATATACGCCTGGAGAACTTGGAACAACTTTTAATGAATTTGATAAAATAGATGAAATAAGTGATTGTATGAATTTATTGTCAGATGAAGAGTCAAAAATGATTTATAAAAATTTTATAAAATTTATTTGCACTTATAACAAAGATCTATTTAATTTTTATGACAAAAATATTTATTTCAATAAAGATCTCAGATCTTCTATTAATTACAATTTTTTTGTTGATGTCGGAGCATATACGGGTGATACTCTTAAAGATTGGCTTTCTTATATTAATACTAGTCAAAAGTTTGGCTATGAAGCATTTGAACCTAATCCGAACGAGTTTATAAAATTAGAAAATTATGTAATGAGTATGACAGAATCTATCAAAAACAATATATATTTATACAATTTTGCATTAGGTGATGAAAATAAATCATTGTATATTTCAAATAATGGAGTAGGATCAACAATATCAAATATTAAGGGGAGCGTCTGTGTTGATACTTCTATAAAAAGGCTTGATGATATCACCCTTCATAATTCACCTACTGCTATAAAAGTTGACGTTGAAGGTTATGAAAAAGAGTTTCTAAATGGAGCAACTTTTACAATTAAAGAATATAGACCTTCTCTTCTTGTTTGCATTTATCATAAAAAATATGATTTTTTTCAAATCCCTCTTAAATTGCATGAATTATGTCCAAACCACAAATTATATATAAGGCAACATATGCCTGTATATGGAGATACTGTATGTTATGCAATAAAATATTAATTGGGGATCATTGCTGTTTGGCACTCCTGTCTTCTCTCATCTAACCTATAGGGTAAATCTATGATCCTAGCTACTTAAAAATTAAATAACCATCGGTAATCCCCGGCTTTGCCGGGGTCTACTTACTCTTCAATACCTTTTGCCAGAGATTACACATGACATTGAAAACTACTACTTCAATTAAAGTTTTTTTATTCCTTTGTTTTAATCTACTCTTTGCCACTATGGGAATCTATTTTCAGTTAAAGTATTATCCCAGAGAGTCTATAAATCTTTTACCAGGTGCCGCCCCTTGGTTTAATATTAAAATGATTCCCATCTTTATTAGTTATATTTTGGGATGTATAGCCATTGGGTTGGCTTTTATCTTGGCATTATGGGGAGTACGTCCCAATTCTCGCTATGCTAATTTTGCTGCTTCTGACTATTTTTGGCGTTTCTTCATATTTTGTTTTATTGTAAATGCTATATTTCTTAGCTTTGAAAATATTATAACTAGTATTTCTCCTGTCTTCATACTAGCATTGGCTATTATTAATCCTTATATATTTTCAAAAATACCATTATACTATTTTAAAAGAATATTATGTTATATGTATAAATCATGCAGTTATATTTTATTGATAGCCTCTTTTGCTTTTATTGGATTTCTTTACAAAGACTTTACATTTCACCAAGAGGTTATACTCAACCCCTTTTACCGTATGCCAGAATTATATTTAAAGTCACAAAAATTTTTATTTGGATATAAATATGATGGATCTACCACTTCACTTATTAACGAGTTTAAACTTATGGGGAATCATGATAAAGCTGATATCAACAATATATTTAATTGGAAAGACAATAGAGCCTGTATTCAGGTAGAAGAAAATTCTAAACAAATATATGAACTTACAAAAGAATATAGTAATATTTTAACTTTTGAAATGGGAGATATCATAAAAGGAAATGCTGCTCATATAATTTATCCTCCTATTCTATTTTATAAAGAAAATCGTCTTTGTGTTTTTGAGGCTGAAGGATTAAATATTCCTCTCGTAAATTACGTAAATAGAGTGCTGTGGAAAAAACTTAAAGATATTGGAATAAATAGGCCTAAAGAATTTCTTCTTGCAAAAAAAATGAATGAACAAATTGATACAAATAAACTTATTGTTGAGGATTATCTAAAAGATATGGAATTAAACAACTACCATCAAATACTTGCACGAGGAGTTTTGAAACATCAACAGCATTACTATATTCCCGCATTAGAATATGGACTCGGACGTCCTTTAAATGAAATTTCTCACCAGTATGGTTTAGGATTGACTTTAATATTGGCAAATTTGAGCAAAGTTTTATCTTCTGATGGTTTGTCGAGTTACGGTGTATTTCTATCCACTATGCCTTGGCTATGGTATATTAGTGTTATTATTTTCGTAGCTGCAATGTTTGGCATATTTCATAAACCAAATATTGTCATTATTCCTACACTTATCCTTGTTCTAAATCGTCTATATATGGGAGGAGAAGGAATTCTTGTGTCTGGAGGGATAGGTGTATATAGAACTCTTTTTTTTCCTATTCTGCTTTATTTTATTTATCGCTATTATTTAGAATTAACTATACAGAAGTTTTTTCTTTGTTGTGTTACTTCTTTAGTTTGTCTATTTATTAATTTTGAATTTGGCTTGTTCGCGGCATTATCTTTCTTAGGTGTTGAAATAATTTATTTTGTAATTCACAAAAAATTTTCTTATTTTTGTCGCATTTTTTTTATTATATTATGTATTGTTATAGGTAAAACTTTATTTGATGTTGGTACAAATCCTATATCAAGTGTATTTCTTCAGGGATATCTTTCAGTTCCTCTTCACTTAAAAGACTTATTATCACATTTTATTATATTTATAATGTGTTGCTTTGCATTTATTTATATGTATAAAAGACAAAGCAAATATACATTTGTTTTTATTTTTTTAGTTTTTTTAAGGTATTTAATTTTAATATATTATATATGGAGTGGAATGAAAAATCATTATACAGTATATTATACTGATATGATGATGCCGTTTGTTGTGTTTTTTGTTTTTATTTTATATGAAATAAATAAAAATAATATTATACATTTAGTTTTAACGTATGCTATTGTAGCATTACTTGTTATTAATATTGTTAATAGGGTTCCAGGAACTTTTTATACTATTAATTCGTATAATAATGCTGTCGAATCTTGTAATATTTATGAATGGGAAAGTGCTGGTACACAATTTAAATCAACTCTTAATCCTGAGTTTTTTTCTGATACAGAAGCATTGATACAAAAATACACACCTGAAGACACACCGTATATATATATTCTCTCACAATATGATAGCTTTCTTACTTTTATTAGTCGTAAATATAGTGCTATGCCACATTTTGATTTAACAGCTTTTTTGATCACTCAAGAAATGAAGCAAAGTGTAATTGATTGTATAAAAATAAATAAACCTTATTATCTTTTTGTTGATAATGACATTGAATTACCATATGAATTCGATTTGATTCCAAAAGCAACATTTAATAGTATTGCTCTTCATGCGGAATCGCGAAGTAAGGTATTGACTCTCAATCAAATGCGAGAAATTTATAAAGAAGTTATTTCAGACTATACCCCTATTGAGCGTTCTAGGTTGATAACTGTGTATCAATACAATCCTCAAAAATAATTTAAATATATTTAAAATATTAAGTTTTATCATGATATGTTAAGAGAGATAATATACAAAAATTTTCGCGTAATATGAGAAATGGAGAAGCTCACTATATCGTGATAGTTTTGTTAATAAACAAAACTATCACGATATAGTGAGTCATTCTATGAGACGCATTAAGAATTTTTTTGCACTTCACAGCATGGCTTGCAACGATCCTATTCTCTTAGAACGATTGTGTTCTTCACGACAAAAGAATGACATGCTCCATCAAGGTTTAGTATCGTTTAGAAAATTGCATTATTTTGTGATATACCAGATGCCTGCACAGGTATCATGCCGCTCAAAATAATATGCGTCTTTAAGATTATTAGAATCAGACTATCCTCAACGTGCTCGAGTGTGGAGTAACTGTTTGCAGTATATATTTTTTATATACTTTCGCGTGTATGGTCAATGACTCTCCTTACAAACGCCGCAAAATGCTCTGTAAATAGTGTTGGAAATAACCTTGACGCCGAGGGCGCGAGCGTAGCCAGCTTGGAGTGACGCCTCCCCCCGCCGCATGGTAATGCGGCATGGAGGAGGGCGGAGTGCGAACGCAGCTTCACGAGGCTGAAGCGAACCGGCTACACGTTGCCTTATCTCTGCTGTCGCCATTCGTAAGGCTCCTTCGTCGCCTAACGACTG
>CAJTSU010000096.1 GCA_910579055.1 uncultured Mailhella sp.
CTCTCTCTCTCTCTCTCTCTCTCTCTCTCTCTCTCTCTCTTAAGCCAAGAAAAATGATATACAGGAATATCATTGATAAATGTATTTTCCAAATTTTTATTATTGTCTACAAAACATACAGGTTTTAATCCTACAGATAATAAGGTATTAAGAGTTAATTTTCCTGCTTCACCTGCGCCAAAAATGATAAGCCCTCTTTCTTTTATTTCTTGCATGCTCACAGAAGTAATATCTATATCAAAAATTTGTTTTTTTATCTCATCAAGTTCTTTAGGGTTAAAAATATGTGCTAATGACATACTAAATACTCCGTATAATTAGAGGTTGGTTAAACCACAGTATCAGCTATGTGATCGGTTAATTCAGTTTAACAAATAATTTCATGTTGAGCCCTCATGACTATATCCTCTTATGCTCAGTTACTGCGGGAATGCAAGCGGGATGCGCCCTAAACCAGTTGAGCGCCGCCAGAATATTTTCCTCGGGGGACGCAGTTTCCGCAAGCCGCAGTACGCTGCGGGCAAGGCTTGTATCCGGAACATAGGCATCCGGTGCGTTGCCGTGCAAAGCCTGCCCTTGCACAGTAAGAAAATCCTCGGGCAAGCCCGCGCAGGCCAGAACCTTTTTGGCCCATTCCAACAAGGGAAAGACGATCTGCGAACCGACATTGCACACGCGCCCGTCTCCCCGGGCCAGCATGGCCAAGAGCCAGATGCTCAAATCACTCCCGGAAAGGAAGGAGCGAAGAGGGATGCCATCTCCCTGTATCGTGATGGGTTGGCGTCGCAGGGCGTGCAGCAGGAAACTGCTCATGGCGTTGCGCTCGTTCAGGGGCATATGCGCCCCGATAAACGCGAAACAGCGGGCAATGGATACGGTGATGCCCAGTTCCTGCCCTTTCGCCCGCGTGTAAGCTTCCACAAAACGCTTGGTGTTGCCGTACACGGCCGACTCACGCAGATCCACGGGCAGGGCATGTTCTGCAAAGGGCGTTTTTTGAGGAAGCTGTGTTCCGTAAACGGCCCCGGAGGAGAGCAGCAGAATATGGCGGCAGCCATATCCATAAGGGATTCGGTACCGGAAACCGCAGTGAGCATATGCCGGGCAGGCCAGCCGGAGCCGGCGTCGTTGGGCAGGTTAACGCCGTGTATGGCCAGATCAAAGTCAGGGATATCCTGTTCCGGCAGAGAGAGGATGCTTCCCTGAACCAGGCAGAGGCTTTTGTGTGCGGCAAGATGCGGCATGGCTGCCAGAAAGGATGCCGGTGAACGCGTAAGGACTGCCAGCCGCAGGCCGAGATCAAGCTGCTGGTTTGCCCAAAGCAAGCTTTCCATCAGCCATCTGCCGATAAACGCGGTGCAGCCGGTCAGGAACAGACTGCGCCCCTTCAGGAGCAGCAGATCCTGCCGGGAGCAGTCAAGAATACGAGCCAGATCGTTCAGAAACAGGCTGTAGCCTTTTGGGCAGGCGGGCATGCACATGGGCTGAACTCCGGTTTTGTTCAAGTGCGGAAGGAAAAGCGGGAATGCCCGACATAAGAAAAACAGACGGTAACGGCAATAATGATTGCTTGTGCCAGCCAAAAGGCAACATCAAGATAATCCACCATTACCCATGCAGCCAATATGCCGAGAACAGCACTTACCCCGTACACAACATAGCAACGGGCATACTCTTGCAGCCAGTGCCCCTTTGTTCTGAAGACAAACAGCTTGTAAAGCACAAAAGAAAAACTGATACTCACAACATTGCAAATGGCTCCGATGATGACGATGTGCAGGCAGGCATGAAACACCTGATAACATATCAGGGAAAAGCAGTACCCAAAAAAAGTATTAATACCACCCACTGCCAGATAACGGAAACGCTTGTCCTGGCAGAGGATGGGAAGCTGACGGGCCATGTAGCTGCGCATGCTGAACTTTTTCCGCAAGGGCACGTTGTCGTTCATTTCAGGGAGCCGTGGGGCAGCCCCAATATTCACAACGGGAACACAACGGCACTTCATTCCGTTTGCCAGCCACATGCAACGCCTTCCAGGCCTGCCGCTGTGCGCCGTTCCACATTTCGTCAATGGTTTTGTCCTTGACGTTGCCCAGTACCCCCAAGTGTTCAGGGTCAAAGCGCACGCAAATGGACATTTCCCCCTGGCGGTTGATGCAGGGGTGGCCGAGAAAATCCCAGCAGATGCCGATTTCCGGCACACAGGGCTCCCTTTTCACATAGCCGAAACTGCCCATGGGCTGGTGGAGCACGCGTCGCACATATTGCTGGCCGAACTCGTCATAGGGGGCCGGATCCACCTCGCCAATCAGGCGCAGTGTCACATAGGGCTTGCGATCCCCTTTCAGAGCCAGAAAGTGACGGATGATTTCCCGCTGCTCCGCAGCTTCCTCATCCTGTTCAAAAATGGAGACGGAAAGCGTTTCCAGATTGCCGATGATTTCATCCGCCTTTTCCACCAGCAGTTTGCCGTTGGTGACAATATTGCGGATGTTGTTGGGAAAGAGAGATACCGCCTCCCCAAAGCGGGGGTACATGAGCGCATCGCCATCGCGGTGAAACTGAACCACAATTCCGGCGGGAATCTGGCCCGCTATATGCTTCACCAGGTCAAAATCCATGTCGCCATAGTTCAGGGCAAGTTCCGGGTACTCCCGATCCACCTTGCGACGACCGCACATCCAGCAATTCTTGTTGCAACGGCTGGTCAGTTCAATATTAATGGTGCCAAGTCCATTCAGGGCCATATTCAACCTCGCGTTGTTCAACCAAAGAGTTCCTCTTCCAGTGCCGCGCACAGAGCATGATACAACGGCAAATGGAGTTCCTGAATCCGCGGCGTTTCCTGTGCGGGAGCGCGAATTTCCACATCGCACAGGGCGGCCATGGTTCCGCCGTCACGGCCGGTGAAGCCCAGGGTTTTGGCCCCAAGGGCACGCGCGGCGCGCAAGGCAAAGTTGACGTTGGCGGAATTGCCGGAAGTACTGATTCCCCAAACCACATCACCCGGGCCAGCCAGTGTCCAGACCTGCTGGGCAAAAACCAGATTCGCCTCAACATCGTTGGCGAAAGCGGTGGGAAACGCCAGGCCTCCCGCCAGTGAGAGCGCCCTTACCCCCTGCTGAAGGTGATGAGCCATATACAGGCCATCCTTGCCGAACATATCGCGCAGTCTGGCCGCATCAGCCTCGGGCAGGGAACGCCGCCGCAGAAAGCCCTTAAGCAATTCGCCGACAATATGTTCGGCATCCGCCGCGCTGCCGCCATTGCCGCAGGTCATGATCCTGCCGCCAACGTGTACCGTCGCCAGCAGCAGCTCAAGAGCGCACTCGACATCCGGGCACAGAGGAACAAGTTCAGGATGGCATTGGTACAAGAGGTCAAAATGGGCTCGGGTACTCTCTTTCACTGGAGGCCTCCGTCTAAAGGAGAAACATCTTTGTCTGTATTCACCATGGGGGCATCAAAGTTGAGCCGCTCTTGCTCAATAACAAGGGGCCGTCGCACCACATGAGTAAAAATGACTCCAATATATTCCCCGATAAAACCGAGACAAAAGAAAAGCAGACCCATGAGAAAAAACAGGCCTACCAGAAGCGGACCCAGCCCTGCCTGAAACGCGTTCCAATGGAGGAGCTTCATGCTCAAATAGTATAAGCCAGCCAAAAAACTTGCCCCACTGACTCCCAGCCCCAGCAGGGTTATCAGACGAAGAGGAAGCTTGCTTGATTTGACGATGCCCAGCAAGGCCATATCAAAGTAGATTAAAAAGTTCCCCTTGCTGGCCCCGTGCAGGCGCACTGGTTTGTCAAAAGGTATGGTCGTCCAGTTCCACCCCAACTCGCACACCAAACCTCGAAGATATGGATACGGCTCATCAAGGGTGCGAAAAACATCCATGACCGCTTTGTCATAGAGACCAAAGCCTGTGAACCCAGGCACTTGCGGAGTGTCACTGATTTTTTTTATCAACCAGTAATAAACGGAGCGCAAATAGGGGAGGACTCCAGATTCTTGCGTTGCGCGGCGCACCGGGAAGACCAGAGTAAACCCCTCTTCCCACTTGTGGAGCATGTCAGCGATCAGCTCCGGCGGATCCTCCAGATCGGAGCACAAAAAAATGGTGGCATCCCCTCGCCCTTCCATAAATCCGTGCCATGGAGAACGGATATGGCCAAAGTTCCGAACATTGAAAATGGCCTTGAAACGCTTATCCCGCGCACAAATCTGGCGAATTTCTTCCCGCGTGCCATCGATCGAGCAGTTATCAATGCAAATAATTTCATAATCATATCGCGGAAAGCCCGCCATGACGGCAGTTATTCGCTCATAAAGTTCTTCAATATTGCCGGCTTCGTTATAGCAGGCCGTGACAATACTAATCTTTTTAGACATTGCTCTTGCCTCTATCTGGATTTACAGGCCTTTGGCGAGCCAGCCGCCATCCACGACCAGGTCGGTTCCCGTGATATACGCCGATGCTTCGGACGCCAAAAAGAGGCAAGACCCGACAATATCCTCGGGAGCAGCCCAACGTCCTAACATGGTATGGGAACGGCGTTCCTCATTCTTTACCCGATCCGCAAAGCTTGCGGCGGTCATCCGAGTATGCACATACCCGGGGCTGACATTGTTGGCCCGTACTCCCCGCTCGCCAAAATCACGGGCCAGCGCCTTCGTCAGCATCCGCAGGGCACCCTTGGAAACCACATAAGAGGGATTACCCGGAAAGGCCCGCTCGGCATTAATGCTGGTAATGTTGATGATGGATCCGTTGCCTCGTTCGGCCATACGCGGGGCCAGATATCCGCACAGAAGATAGGCCGCCTCAAAGTTGACCGCGAATGTTTTCCGGAATACTTCGATATCATAAAAATTAACAGGCTCCCGGGGAGTCTCTGACGCATTATTGAGCAAGACATCTATCGGATATTGGCTCTCGGCTTTTTTTATGGCATTAAGAACCTCATTTTCAGATTCCAGATGGCAAAAAACAGGGAGTAAGGCATCCCCAAAGCGCGTATCCAATCCCTGCCAATCCGATCCCTGCCGCCGAGTGACGGCGAAAACCCGAGCCCCCCCCTCCAAAAAGGCCTTCACCAATGCCAGCCCAATGCCTCCGGCAGCACCTGTCAAAAAAACGACCTTTCCGGCCACGGAAAATCTGTCGGCCCACATGGCTATTCTTCCTCCCGGCGGAATAAGAGATGGCGGGCCAGCTCATCCCGCGACATAAACGGAAACATATCTTCAGGCGGCGATGAAACCATACGGCCGTCCGGCAAAAGGCGAGCTGCAATTTTCGGCTCAAACCCTTGCCGGGAATCCAGGCGGACATCCACCAGAAGCGGCCCCCGCTTTTTCAGAATTTCCACAAGTTGACCGCGGAAATCGGGGCCGGCCAAACGACAGGCTTCCATACCGAAGGCCCGCGCCAAGGCCACAAAATCGGGAAAAAACAGACCACTCTCGGGCCCTGCCCCAATAGCCTTTTCAAAAAAGTTCTTTTGGCTCAGCTTGATAGAAAGGTATCCATTATTATTATATATAAAAATAATGATGGGTAACTGATGCGCCATGATGGTCGCCAATTCCTGCATATTCAGCATAAAGCTGCCATCGCCATCCAAGCAAATGATACGTCTGCCGCCTCCAGCCATGGCCGCCCCGATGGCTGCGGGAACGGCGAACCCCATGGGGCCGTTGCCAAAATTTGCAAAGAGCCGCTGCCCCGGCCGCAAATGCCCGGCCTGTTGCGTGGTGACCCCGGCGCTGGCATTGCCGGGAGCGACAATGTCTTCATCCCCAAGGCAATCAAAAAGAATATCTGCGAAGTAATAGGGATTGATAGCGCCATCAGACGTTACCGTGCGCAGATGAGCGGGGACTTGCGGCAACTGGCGGACTCTTTCCCTGGCGAACTCCAACCATTCGTGAGCCACGCGCACGTCATTCGTTTCACGGTCAAGGGCGGCAAGAAAGGGGGTTATACCACACAAAACTGCCTGATCCGCAAGAAACTGCGGTCGTTCCAATTCCGCAGCATCAACTTCCACAACCAGTTTCCAGGCATTTCTTCCCAGGGCCTGCCAATCATAGGTTGTGAAAGTGACATGCATGGTTACACCCAGGAAGATAAGCAAATCTGCATTTTGGATATTGATATTACCCGCACGGCTTCCCACATTGCCAATGGCACCGATGTACAAGGGGTGATCGCGCTGAATAACATCCAAGGTTCCGGCACAGAGCACAGGACAGCTCATTTTTTCGGCCAGAGCCACAAATTGCGCTTCGGCATGTTCGAGTCGAACACCAGGACCAATCACAAACGCAGGACGCTTCGCTTCGCGGATGCGCTGCGCTACGTCTGTGGCAATACCGCTTAAATCAGGAGGAGGAACCAAAGCCCTGCGAAAGCTTCGCAACGTCTCCGGTTCAATCGATGCGGCCTGCACATCCAAGGGAATTTCCAGCCAGACAGGGCCAGGCCGACCGGTAGTGGCCATATGCAACGCTTTTTCCAGTTCATACCGGATGTGGGTGGCATCCTGCACGGAAACGGCGTATTTAGTAATCGGGCGGGCCAGCGCAACCGCATCGGCCTCTTGTTCACCCACCTGCCGCAACGATCCATTCAATCCCCAAGACGCGCACAACAATTCCCGCTTGCATTGCCCCGAAACTATAACCATGGGCAGCCCATCAACAAAGGCACCAAAAACCCCGGTCAAGGCATTGATAACGCCAGGCCCGGCCGTCACTTGAACCAGGGCAGGTTTGCCCGTGACATGGGTATAACCTTCGGCCGCCAAAGAGCAGGCCTGTTCATGCTGGCAACACACAACGTTCATGCCATCGGCTCGGGCCAGGGCGTCGTTCAAGTGCATGGCCATACCGCCGGTCAATAGGAATGCGGTATCAATGCCTTGTGACTGTAAATAGTTGATAACATATTCTGCAAGCTTCATGTTTTTCTCAAGAGTCTAGAAATACATTCTATTCAGGCAATGCATAACATACGGTATCAGAGAAAACAGGATGATAATGCCGCATATAAAGTTTATAGCCCAAATTCAAATTATGAATCCAAAGAGGGAGCTCATAAAAATCTGCCGGTTTATGATATATAGAAATAGCAAGCGAAGGCCTGCAACGTTTAATAGTAGCAAGAGCGCCTTCAAGTAACGCCAATTCGCTTCCTTCTACATCAGCCTTAATCACAGTTGGACACTGCCCTTGTAGCACGCTATCCAAACGATCTATATTAAATGTCCCTGATTCACTTTCGGCACTTGCCCCCAAAGCGACAGAGCACAACTCGCCAGAGAGATTTATCTGCCCTTGCTGATTACCCAGAGCCATTTCATGAATGTGAATATGTCTGCGATAACAGTCCGGTAATTTTTCAATGAGCATTTTCATCTTTTCAACTTGTAAGGCTCCTGGCTCAAAGCCATCATATCTATAATTATCAGGTTCATAAACAAAATTTGTTTTTTTAATCCAATCCCTCAACGTATCACCATCAAAGGCTCCCACATCAACAAAATAGTTATAGTTTATAGGGAGATCACGAGGGAAATAAACATCATCCCAATTATATCCTTTAAAATATTTGTTGTTACATGTTAATTGCCAGGATAAATAATTTTTATATACTTCCTTGGAAGTCTCATCACCCCACAAATGAGAGAGCTCAGCTAACTGCGTATTTTCATCCATCTCACGCCAAGTCAGGCCCATGCTTCCGCCTGTAATCAAACTGCAAGGAAGATTACGCGGCAAAAGATAATTGCGAATTCCTGCTCGTAAACATTCATTCCGCATTTCTCGAATAAAGCCGCCTGTCAACAAAACAAAGCGGTTGCCTGCCTGTCTGAGAGAAGTTGCCGGAAGAATCTTTATATCCAGCCATGTCGTATTCCAATATTTTGAATTATTATCTATAATCCAGTCAGGCTGTATCCCTTCTCTCAAAAGAGCTTCCGTGATAGCACGGCCATGCAACCCTGCGCCAAAGATCACCAATCCACGTTCACGGATAAGACTCCAATCATGTAAATCTTCAGGAATATCAAAGAGATCTTCCTGTAACATACGTTGTTCATCAGATGAAAAAATTTCGGACAACATAGGGCCACCCTTTCTTGTCGTAACTTGCTATAAAAAATATGTTAATATGAACATTGCAAATGAGCGCGCAATTTCTTTGACACACTATTTTCTGAATCCAGCATACGCTTGGCCCCATCCCCCAAAGCCTTTTCCAGCATCCGAACATTCCGGCACAATACTTTCAGCTCTTCCGGCTCCAGGCTTGCCTTCTGGTCGGAACCGTACATGGTACGATCCAGCGTGATATGCCGTTCGATGGAAGTCGCTCCCATGCCAACAGCGGCCAGCGATATCACTCCATCCATTTCATGGCCGCTGTATCCCACCGGGCACTGGAACGTATCTCTAAGAGTTTGAATACACTTCAAATTTGCATTTTCAGGATCAAGAGGATAGCAGGCAACGCAATGCATCAGTTCAAACGGGCAATGTTCCTTTTCAAAAATGGAAACAGCCCTGGCGATATCCTCCATGGTACACATTGCTGTGGACATGAATGTCTTTTTGCCCCGTTTGGCAACGGCTTGCAGAAATTCTTCGCTCACCATCATGGCGGAAGCCACTTTGGCAATTTTAAGATCGTACCTGTCCAAAAATTCTAAGCTATGCGTCTCCCACGCGGAAGCGGACCACAGAATATCCTTTTCCCGGCAGTAGCGATCAATTTCATCATATTCTTCTCTTCCAAATTCCAGCCCCTGCTTTTGTTCCCTCTGAGTATGCCCCCACGGACTTTCTCTGGGAGAATCCAGCATTTCCTTGCTGTACACAAGATTGATATCTCTCTTCTGGAACTTGACGGCATCGCATCCAGCCTCTTTGGCAACATCAATCAGTTTTTTGGCAATCTCAATATCTCCATTATGATTAATACCAATTTCTGCTATGATAAAAATTCTCATAACTCTTCCTTTTTTTGTTAATACGGAAACTCTGTGCAGCGCGCATCAACCTTTGCATGCAAATTCATTTCGACAAGAATATAAGAATGTGCTTTACCATCCCCTGCATATTGCCTCGTAAGCTCTAACCGTTCCCTCCCTGTCATTCGAACCACCGTAACTTGTCGCGGTAGCGCCTTGCTCTGCGCTGAAAAAAAGACAAGGGAAAAATTTCAGACAAAGAATAAAACACACGCTGCTTGCATTTTAGTCTGCGTAATCTGGCTTCATGACCGATAGGCAAGGGCTGAATATTGCCTGTATAATTCATGGATTGAGTTTCTGAGATGA
Organism: uncultured Mailhella sp.; assembly: GCA_910579055.1. Taxonomy (GTDB): domain Bacteria; phylum Desulfobacterota; class Desulfovibrionia; order Desulfovibrionales; family Desulfovibrionaceae; genus Mailhella. The sequence continues at coordinate 9,354 of CAJTSU010000096.1, forward strand.
AAAAGGCAATCTCCCGCTCAAATATGTCAGACTCAGCCCCTATATCCGGTGCAAAATCACGGTATCCCGCTTCCGTAATAATCCTGACTTTTGCGCCGCAGCAGTATGCTTCAGCGCAAATGGCGCTGTGGTCGTCCCATGAAGACAGGGTTGCCGTGGTCTGTAAAAGGTGCGCAAGTTCTTCGCGAGTCTCCGGCCACTGCATGGTAATTTCCGTAAGGCCCTCCAGTTCGGGCAGATTTTTCCACTTCCCCCCCTTGTGGACAAAGGTGCAGTCACGGGTACGCGGCAGTCCGGCATCAAAAAACAGTTTCCGATCGATAATGTCGACAGTGAGTTTGGGAGCGCCGGCGTAATACTCTTCGCTCCAGGTAAAAACCTTTTCACTCGGATGATAACAGCTTTCCCCGCCAAGCCTCCCCGGAAAAAAGAGTATCCAGCGAACCACGTTGCGTATTTGAAGGGGATTTCCCTTTACGGTTTCAGGATAGATAACGATATCTTCTTCCCGCATCTGTGAGGTACAGTGTTCCGCATAATCAAAACCGGGTTGCCGGGTATCTCCCCACGACCAGAGCCTGACGCGCTGTCCATGTTCGCGAAGAACTGCCGCCAGCTTATACAGCGCACGGACTCCGGCACTACCACAAAAAGGAGGGGCCCAAATCAGGTATGCCCGACTCATAACCATGTTCCATGAAGGTCTGCGCTGCTCTCCGGTGTCTCATGGTGGAGAAGCATTTCCGTATAAGCCTGAATCTGTTCTTCGCATACGGCAAGGGCATCCTCACCTTTTGTCACTCGATGATACCAGTCCGCCGTCCAGTTCAGAGCCTCATCAGCATCCAAAACAGGATGCCAACCCAATTGTTGCCGGGCCTTTGCGCTGCTGAGCAGCAGAAGCTCCGTCTCATGTGGTTGAGAGCAAGAGGCATCTTCCTGCCTGGGAACTGAAGGGGGAGCATGTTCTTCGCGTTTCCCCCATGCCATGGCAAAGTGGCAGGCCATCCATGAGACAGTCTTCACCTGATCCGAATCCGGGCCGAAATTCCATGCACCCGACAGATCCGTATGTTCAAAAGCGCGGCGGATCAGAAGAAGATAGCCTGCCAGAGGCTCAAGCACATGCTGCCAGGGGCGAACGGCATGGGGATTGCGCAACGTCACCGTCTGTCCTGCGGTAAAGGCGCGCACCATGTCCGGGATCAGCCGATCCCGCGCGTAGTCCCAGCCGCCGATGACGTTGCCCGCTCTTGCCGTCATAACCGTGACACCCGCCTCCGCCAGAAAGCTGGATCGCCATGATGCGCACACCAGTTCAGCCGCCGCCTTGCTGGCGCTGTAGGGATCATACCCGCCAAGCCGGTCGTTTTCGCGATAAGCCCAAGGCCAATGCTGATCTTCATAAACCTTGTCCGTGGTAACAAGCAGCGCGCAACGCACGGAGTCACACTGCCGCACGGCCTCCAGAACATGCGCTGTGCCCATGACGTTCGTGGCAAAAGTTCCGACCGGATCAGCATACGACAAACGAACAAGCGGCTGAGCGGCAAGATGAATGACCACATCCGGCCTGAACCTCGCCATGGATTCCGTCACGTCTTCCAGATGCCCAATGCCGGCAATACGCTGTTCCAGCAGGGGATTGAGCACACGAAAACGTTCTTTTTGCGTATCGTCCTCCAGCAGAGAATACCCATAAAGCTCCGCGCCAAGGCGATGAAGCCAGAGCGTCAGCCAGCTTCCTTTGAACCCGCTGTGCCCGGTCAAAAATACCCTTTTTCCTTGCCAGAATGAGGGGGCAAGAAAAGACTTCATCGTTTGCCTCCAAGCAGGTCGCTCAGAGTTTGTGCGGCATAGTCCAGCATTTCCCGACTCAGGCCGGGGTACACGCCGATCCAGAACCCGCGGTTCATGATGGCGTCGGTGTTGGTCAGCTCGCCCACCACGCGGAAGTGCTGCCCCTGAAGGAACGGCTGTCGCACGGCATTGCCCGCGAAGAGAAGGCGAGTGCCGATTTTATGTTCATTAAGACCGCGCAGAAGCTCCAGACGACTGATGGGCGCATCTTCCGAAAGAAGCAGCGGGAAGCCGAACCAGGAGGCCCGGGCAGTTGAAAGCTCGGATTCAAATTGCAGATACGGGCAGTTCCCCATACGCTCGCGCAGAAACAGCCAGTTCTCGCGCCGGGCTCTGACAAAATCGGGCAGTCGTTCAAGCTGGGCCACGCCGCAGGCGGCCTGCATATCGGTAATTTTCAGATTATAGCCAATGTGCGAATACACATATTTATGATCATAGCCACGCGGCAGTTCGCCATATTGACCATCAAAGCGGTGCCCGCAGGCGTTGTCCTGCCCTGTGCGGCAATGGCAGTGGCGGCCCCAGTCACGGAAGGAACGCGCCAGCTCCGCAAGTTTGGCGCTGCTGGTATAGACCGCTCCGCCCTCACCCATGGTAATATGGTGGGCCGGGTAACAGGAAAGTGTACCGAAATCGCCAAAGGTTCCCACGTGCTTGCCGCCCAGCGTCGCGCCCAGGGCGTCGCACGCATCTTCCACAAACCACAACCCATGTTCCTCGCAAAATGTTTTGACCGTTGCGGCGTCAAAGGGGTTGCCAAGAGAGTGCGCCAGAATAACCGCCTTCGTTTTGGGCGAAAGCGCTTTTTCCAGCATGGAAATGTCGGCGTTCCAGGTGTACAGTTCGGCATCCACAAAGACGGGCGTCGCCCCTGTCTGAAAAATGGGCGCAATGGTTGTGGGAAAATTGGCCGCGGCGGTGATGATTTCGTCCCCGGGCTTGACGGCGCGCTCGCCAAGTTCCGGAGAGGTAAGAGCCGCAAGAGCCAACAGATTGGCTGAAGAGCCTGAATTGACCGTCAGTACATGGCGGACGCCCAGGTACTCTCCCAACTGCCGCTCAAACTGCTCATTAAAACGTCCGCACGTCAGCCATGCGTCCAGCACGGCCTCGGTCATCAGCTCAAGCTCGCGCATGCCGACAACCTTGCCGGAAACAGGAACCGGCGTTTTGCCCGGCTCGAAAGGGGCTGGTTCTTCCGGCATCTGCCGAACAAGGTTCAGTACGCTTTCACGCCATGCCGAATTCATGATGCCTCCTGTCCGCTTTTTTCCCAGAGAGCCCAGGGGGCCTTATGGTTTTTCCACATGTGTTCCAGTTCGCGCCTGTCCTTCAGCGTGTCCATGGCATGCCAGAAACCGCTGTACCTGTAGGCCGCCAGTTCACCCCTCGCGCTGAGGGCGCGCAGAGGGCCTGTTTCAAACACCACGCTGTCGCTATGGGCGGGAATGTGGTCAAAAATTCCTGGTTCGCACACCATGAAACCGCCGTTGATCCATGCCCCGTCGCCCTTGGGTTTTTCCTGAAAGGATTTGACAATATCGCCTTCCGCCAGCCCCAGCGCGCCGAACTTCCCTTCCGGCTGCACGGCGGTAAGTGTGGCGATTTTTCCGCATTTTCTATGGAATGCGATCAAATCCGGAATATTGACGGTAGACAGGCCGTCCCCATAGGTCAGCAGAAAGGTTTCCCCTTTCAGATATGCTTCCGCCTTTTTCAGACGGGATCCGGTCATGGTCTGTTCACCCGTATAGAGCATGGTGACGCGCCAGGGTTCTTCCCGCGCGGCATGCAACGTCACGTTATGATCCCGCATATCAACGGTAATATCGGAATACCGGGTATAGTAATTGATGAAATAATCCTTGATGACATGAGAGAGATAACCTGTCAGCACGATGAATTCATGAAAGCCATAGTAGGAATATGTTTTCATGATATGCCAGAGGATAGGCTTGCCTCCGATTTCCACCATGGGCTTGGGCCGTTCCCCTGTCTCTTCGGAAAGGCGCGACCCCAATCCACCGGCAAAAATGACCACTTTCATATTTCCCCCTCACGCCTTGAGGCAGTCATAGGGCCCGACCATGCCGACGGGGCGGCGATCCCGCAGTACGAACAGGGCGGCGGCGCCGTTTTCCCGCAGAAGGCGCAATGCCTCGGCTACGGAATCTTCCTCGGTCAGCGTGGCGGCGGGAGCCCGCATCACCTTTGTGACCGGAGCGTCCAGCTCTATGCGGCTGCCCATGCGGC
>CAJTSU010000097.1 GCA_910579055.1 uncultured Mailhella sp.
GATAAGGAGAGCAGAGATGAGCCTCGCTCCGCTCGACTCCGAGAGCATTTCAATAGCAATATGCTCTAAGGGCACGACTTTCGACGTCTTGCGGGTTTACTTTGTAAACTGACGAAACAGGGTCTATATTCGCTTGAAGAAGCGTTATACACTCCTCCGCGTTTAATCCGAATGCTTGGGCCAAGAGACTTATAGAAATCCTTCCATTCATGCACACTCACCCTTCCAAGCGTCCCTTTGATTTCCTCCGGCAGGGCGGCAAGGGTATCCGCCTTTTCGGCATGGGTAGCGAGTCCATGCCTAGCCGGGGAAATAGCTTAGACCCCCAACAACGGGCGTATCTTGTCCAGCACACTTTGCAATGTACTGTCAGGCACTCTTGCAATGGGCATGGTTTTTCGTTCCTTCCAGTCAAGGCTTCGAAGCTGGTCGGATTGAATCACCCCATAGACAGGCAGCCCGCCCGGGAGATGAACGTCAAAGGGGTATCCCTTGCTTTTGGTGGTAACAGGACAAACGAGCGCAAGGCCGCTTCTGCTGTTGTAGAGAGCGGGGGAAATCACCAGTGCCGGACGCCTCCCCGCCTGCTCATGTCCCGCTTGCGGGCTGAACTCCAACCAGACAAGATCGCCCCTGTCAGGTGCGGCAGTTACCATGCTTCTTTCCCCCTTGTCGCTCCCCAATCCGTTTCAGAGGGGCAGTTCTCCGGAGTAATCCCCCTCACCAGCTCTTCAAGAGAGCATGGACGGCATACAGGCCGCAAGACAAGCCCCCCGTCTTCCGATACATCAAGCTCCAGGCGATCCCCCTCTCTGACGCGGGAGCGTTCCAGAATCCCCTTTGGAATGCGGACGGCCAGGCTGTTGCCCCATCGTGAAATGGTCGCGGTCGTATTCATGTTTCAACCTCCTGTATATCCCGATGATATACAGCAATAGGTCTCCTGTCTATCCATCCGCCGATTGAATCCCGGAGGCTTCCGAGAATGGGAGTACCTTTGCTGGTTTCCTTTCCAGAGCGCCGGAGAGGGAAAAGGCGGCTGCTCGCATGGTGTCCGGCACAAGATGGGCATAGCGTTGCGTCATGGACAAGTCCTTGTGCCCCATGAGTTGGGCAATCGTGTAAATCGGCGTCCCGTTCTGTGCCAGCCATGACCCGAACGTATGCCGCGGAGTATGGAAATATACCTTGTCCAGCGGGTGGGTTATGCCCTCATTCAAGCCAAGCTCTTCAACCACGCGGGCAAATGTGCAGGATACCCAGTTTCTTTTGCGCCCGTCCTTCCTTGCCTTGGGCGAAGCGATCTTAATATTTACGCATGCTCTATTATAGAACCATGTTGATAACATTGTACGTGCCGCAGCAAAACCATACGCTCCGCGCAACGCTATCAACACGGTTCCATGACAGAGCGTTTTTAAACAATTTCGAATACACTGTCTGCGACGCGGCAGAGCCGCGACCTGATCGCGTTATCGGCTTGCCGACACTGATCGACAAGCAAGAGGGGGAAAGGCCAAAGCCTTTCCCCCTCTTTATCATCCGTGGTTCACGGACGCGTCGTCGAGTACCCCGTGCGGGGCATCAATTAGAACGCGTAGGTGAAGTTCAGGGTGCCGCGGAAAGCGTTGTCGAAATCAGCTTGGTCGCCAAGCCACAGCTTCTCGTCGAAGTCCGTAATCATATAGGACAGCAACAGGTTGGCGGTCAGGTTCTGATACAGCTTGTAGCTGCTCAGGAAGTCGATGGACCACGCGGAATCGCTGGTGGTCATGTAGCTGGCAGGACCAAATTCAAAGGCAGGGGCATACCCATCGACTACGCGCTGGGTATTGTTGGTGCCCTGGAAGTAGGTCACGGACAGGGCATGGGTGAGATCTTCCACGAAGGAAACCTGTTTCACGCCGAGCTGCACGCCCCAGGTGCCTGCGGGATTGCAGTTATCAATGGTGGCACCCAGCAGGCCGTTGCCGTCAAAGTAGATGGAGGAAGCGTCAAACGAGCCGCCGCCATTGATCGACATAAAGCGGTTGCTGTCCTTGCTGTCGGCGTCGTCGCCGGAAGCATACCAGCCGCGCAGGAAGGGAGTGGCGAAGCTGGTCTTCATTTCCGCGCCAAGGGCGGCATACCAGCCCTGACGTTCAGCAGCACCGTCGGCGTCATTGCCGCTGTACATGAAATCAGCGGTAAACTTGAAGGGATCGAACATGGTCAGTTCGCCGCCGATGCCAACCCAGTACACCGTGGTACGGGAATCCGCATCCGCGCCAACGCCCATCATGTCGCTACCGGCAGAGGCGTTGCCCTTCAGGCCCGCGATAACCCAAGGGCTGACCTTGAAGCCGTCCGCGGCCACGTCAAGGCCCAAGTAGCCGAGGTCAACGCTGGTGTGCGCCTTATGCGGTTCACTCCATTTGTTCACGGTAGCATCGGGGCGCAACCAGGCCACGGTCAGACCGACCATGTCGTTGATCGGAGCGTTGATCGCCACACCGTCAATGACGCTGTCAAACACGGGGGAAAGGAAGGTGTAGGACGGCACGGTAAAAGACTGACGGCCCATACGTACCAGGACATCGGTGGTGGGAATCATCCAGTCCAAATAGGCCAGACGCGCGGTCACAGCCTTGCCGGTGCCGCCCGTGCTGCTGGTACCCCAAGTGTGATACTGACCGGGGTACTTCACTTTATCTCCGCCATTGGCGGCTTCAAGCTGCACACGGCCGGACAGGGATTCGCTGGCCACCATGTCGAAGTTGATACGGATACGCTGAGCGGCGTTGAAGCTACCGTCACTGCCTGCATCTTCAATAAGATAGTTGTCATTGAACAGATTGTCGGCAAAGGTGAACGAAGTCAGCCAGGAGCCGGACACTTTCATTTCCACGGCGGAAGCGCCGTTGGCCGCGGAGAAGACCATACCGGCGGCCAGAAGAAGCGTAACAAGCTTTTTCATGATACCACATCCTTAGATAAGAAAAGAGTTGTTGAACCGCAGTAACGCGGACGCCTGAACGAACCCCTATTCGTTCAAGCGCAGGCCGACTATAATCGCGCTCTCATGCTCTTGACAAGAGGTTTGAGGCATTTTTTGTAAAATTTTTTTGTTTACTGGTGATATTACCGTGTCTTTTTGTACACTATAACAAAAATAACTATTTGATATAAATGAATAAACAATTTATTTTACATCGTACTGCCGCAGCGTGGTGTTGAAAGTATCCTTCCCTGAGACGACTTCGAAGCAGGCAACTATGCAGATGTGATGCTCTCAATCTAAACCGGAGCCGGTCAGCCCCGGCTCAACAACTCTGGCAAGAATAGCGTGTGGAATGCGAGACGCTGGCAACGGGGGATATGTCTCCGGAATCACGCGGCATGGAGGGGGGACCGACCAAACGGCAGCCCCGCAGGGGGCGTGCCCGTTGCCGAGCAGCGCGAGGCGTACGGGCATCGAGAGCGGAGATGAGGAACGGAAGAATGTCTCGCGGAGCGGAGCCTTTGGACGGCAAAGCCGCATGAAAGCGCAAGCAGGCCAGCCGTGGATACATGCCTTTGCGGCAACGGATGTTGCCGCTCGTGCCGTAGTAATAATACACGTCTCGCGCAACGCCATCAACACGGTTCTACAACAGAGCGTATAAAGATTAAAGCTTGACAGGCCTTTTTTCCGCGTCTAAAAAATGTGGTTCGGCATTATCCCGTAGTATGCCCAATCGCCTGTTTTCCCTCCTCAAGGGAAACCGAGACACAAAAATTCGGCGTCGTTCGACGCACGTTCATACTCATTTCGCGCTCCGGCGCGATGCAGGAGGCAATATGGCCCGCATTACCGTGGAAGATTGTCAGCAGCGCGTGGACAACCGCTTTTTGCTGGTGCAGATGGCCATCAAGCGCGTGCATCAGTACCGCGAAGGCTACGAGCCGCTGGTGGACTCCAAGAATAAAGAAGTCGTTACCGCCCTGCGCGAAATCGCCGCCGGCAAAATCCTGCCCGAAGACCGCCGCTTCTATACTCCGCTTGAGGAAGGCGCCTCTCCCGTCCTGGACGACTAGGCTCACAGGGACGACATTTCCATGAGTCAGCGAGATTTTTATGAAGTGCTCGGTGTGGCGCGCAGCGCCAGCGCCGAGGAAATTAAGCACGCTTACCGCAAGCTTGCACTCCAGTTCCACCCCGACCGCAACCCGGACAACCCCGAGGCGGAACAGAAATTTAAAGAAGCCGCCGAGGCCTACGATACTTTGCGCGATCCGGAGCGGCGGGCCAATTACGACCGCTACGGCACGGCCGATCCCTTTGGTGCGGGACGCGGCGGGTTCTCCAGTGCGGAAGACATCTTCTCCCAGTTCGGCGATATCTTCGGCGACCTGTTCGGCTTCAGTTCGCGTACGCGCGGCGGAGGCCCCCGCCCCGAGGCCGGAGCGGATCTCCGCTACAATATGAAAATAAGCTTCCGCCAGGCCGCGAGCGGTACGGAAGTTCCCGTGACTATTCCTCGCCATGCGGAATGTGACGAATGCCGCGGCAAAGGCACGGCCCCCGGAACGAGCACCGAGCCATGCAGACAGTGCGGCGGCTCAGGCCAGGTACGGCATTCTCAGGGCTTTTTCCAGATCAGCGTGCCCTGCGGCGCATGTGGAGGCCAGGGTTATACCATTCCCCATCCCTGCCCCAAGTGCAAGGGTAAGGGCACCATCCTCCAGAGCCGTGAACTCACCGTGCGCATTCCCGCCGGAGTCTATACCGGCGCGCGCCTGCGCCTGCGCGGCGAAGGGGAGGCAGGCGTGCATGGCGGCCCTCCGGGCGACCTCTATGTGGTGCTGACGGTAGAAGATGACAAAACCTTCGAACGCGATGGTCAGAACCTGATCTACGCCACGGAAATCAGTTTTCCCCAGGCTGCTCTCGGCGCGCGTATCGAAGTGCCCACCCTTGCTGAACCCATTGAGCTCGACATTCCCAAGGGTACGCAAAGCGGCGCGGTATTCCGGCTTCAAGGCAAAGGTCTGCCCTATCCCGGAGAAAAACGCATGGGCGATCTGCTTATTGAAGTACGCGTGATGACGCCCACCAAACTTTCCGATGAACAGATTCGTCTGCTGAAAGAATTCGAGGAAGTCACCAGGGCCAAGGACTCCGGCATCGCCGGCAAGGTCAAAAAAGCCATGGATAAAATCGGAAAGGCGGTCAAGGGCTAATCCCCCGGCGGAGCATTTTCTTGGAGCTTGACACAGCGCCATTTTCCGGCATATACACGAAAACACGCCGCCTTGGCTCAGCTGGTAGAGCGACTGATTCGTAATCAGTAGATCGTCAGTTCAAATCTGACAGGCGGCTCCATAAAATTAAGGGTTTGCGTGAAAAATTTTCAGGCAAACCCTCTTTTTCGCTCTTTTTGCAGGATACAAACAGGGTAGAAAAATGGACGTAACGACCGGAAACCGTTGCGGCCACAATACCGGAACGTTTTGAAAAACGGGTTAATATTGTCGCTGAAGCGGCTCAGTTGGAACGCCGTCGACTACTGTCATGGATAGCCGCATGGGCAGGGTTGTCCGCTGCGTGGCACCTGGAAGACGGCGAGAACGCGGATACGGCTCTGGCGCTTGCTGCCTTGGCGCTCAGTGCATTGCGACGCTGAAAAGCACTATACCACAAATGGGGAAGTATCATGGACGCAAGGCTCAGATGCCCCTGGGCGGGAAATACCGCTCTTTATATAGACTATCATGACCATGAATGGGGACGGCCCGTGCATGATGACAAGAAACTTTTTGAAATGCTCATTCTTGAATGTATGCAGGCTGGTCTTTCGTGGATAACCATACTGAAAAAGAGGGAGGCATACAGGAAGGCTTTTGACGGTTTCGATCCTGAAAAAATGGCACACTATGGCGAGGCAAAAATCCGGCAGCTTATGGAAAATCAGGGTATAATACGAAACCGGCTGAAAATTCTTGCGGCTGTAAACAATGCCCGGATTTTCCTGAACAGTATCGAAAAACACGGCAGTTTCAGTGATATGCTCTGGAACTATGTGGGTCATACCCCCATTATCGGACATTGGGAAAAAATGGATGATGTACCGGCAACAACCCCTCTGTCCGACACAATAAGTAAGGATTTGAAAAAAATGGGCTTCAAGTTTATCGGTTCGACGACCATCTATGCCTTCATGCAAGCTGTCGGCATGGTCAATGACCATATAACAACATGTTTTGTTTATAAAGAAATGCAGTCCACCGCATCAGAAGAAATCAACCAGCCCATCTGATCGCATAGTGATAAAGGCGTGACGGGCATGGTTATGAATTTCCAGACAGCTCGTTCTTGCGGATAATTAGCGCTGTTGTATCATGAGTTGCATGGCTATGCGGTTTTGCAATCCTGAGAGCTTTTCCTCTTCCAGTATGTTATTGAGAAAGGCTGGTTCCTTATCTTTGTCCAGTGCCGCAAATCCCAGTTTGGCATAAAACGGCTCGTTCCAGGGGATATGCCTGAATGTCGTCAGATAGAGAGCCGCCTTTTTTCTCAATCTCAAATGCTCAACAATATGGAGTATGAGTGCGGAGCCGATGCCTTTGCGCATATGTTCCGGATGCACATCTATTTGCGCCAGCAATGCGACATCTTCAACCAGCTGCACAAGCGCATGGCCGACAGGCCGCCCGTCTCCGGCGAGAGCTACCCAGAGCAAACCTTGCCGGACAGCCTCAAGCAACACGCTTTCCGGCACAGAATCCGAGCGCATGTGTTCAGGAAGGGAGCAGGGAGGAAAAATACCCGCCGCGGCAATTTCGATTGCAGCCAGTAATGGAACATGGGCGGGTGTCGCCGGCTCAATAGTATATCCATGTGGTAATTGCATATTCGTGGTTGGTATGTGGCGTTCAAGGCAAAGTCAATAACCCTGTCGCTACCGCTTCTTTCACCTTCTGACGGGACGATCGCCAGATGCTTTGGGTCAACCCCTGCGGGGCTTGTTGCCGGAGTGGCTTAAGAGCGCCCTGTGCGCCGCTCGCGTTCTTCTTGCAGAAACTTCCGCACCATGCCCTCAACAGCCTCCATGGCGATGCCGCGCATATCGGGGATATCCGTATCGGGCGTAACGCAATCGTCGTATTTTCCCAGCGTCCCCCAAACTGTGGCCGAGTACTGTGTGGTCACGGACAGCACTGGAACATCCAGGGCGGCGGCCACATGAGTAGGCCCGCTCGACCCCGCAACCATGGCACAACAGGTCTGCAAAAAAGCTCCGCTTTCCTGCAGCGTGCTTCCGGTGAAATAAGAAATGCGCGGATGCCTCACGTCAGAGAACCCCTGAAGCAGGGGGCGATCTGACGGCCCCGTCAGAATGACGATTTCCAGATCCTCTTCTGTCTCCAGCAGCCGCAGGGACAATGCCCGAAATTTTTCCAGCGGCCAGCGCTTCGTCACCTTCTTGATGTTGCCTACAAATATGGCCAGTCGCAATCGACCCGGTACAGAGGGAAAACGTTGCCGCATGGCCAGAGTCAGAACCTCGGGCACTATAAAATCCATATGCGGGGAAGATGCCGGTATACCAATGGAATTAAGCTTTTCCAGCATCTCCAGTGTAACCTGCACACTGCCCGCGCCCTGAGGCAACCGCGTGTACGCGCCGCCGTATCCCCACCGCACACTGCCGTTACGCATGGGCGCGCCGCTGAAGCCTATGCGCTCGGGCGTTTCCAGCAACATGCTCAAAAAGCCGGCACTGCGGGAATTGCTGTTAAACACCAGCGCGGCGTCGTAGCGTTCAGCACGCAGGCGTAGTACAAGCCCCGGCCAACTCAGAGGGCTTTTACGGTCAAAGATATGAATGTTATCAAGGTAGGGGTTGCCGTATATGGCCGGGACATTGTGGGCTGAAGCCAGCATGTCGAGCCGAACCTCGGGCAGAGCCTGCCGTATTGCCCGAATGCACGGGGTGGTCACCAGCATGTCGCCGATTCGATCTGTACGAACCAGAATCAGTTTCCGCCATCGGGAAATATCCGGCTCGCGGGGCAGAAGTTCCTGCGTCATGTCTACTCCTTCAGCTTCATGCGGGGCGAGTAATGAGAGATGCAGTATATGTGGCCTTTCCCCCTGTGGCAATACTCTTGCGGACCTCCTGGACGAAGCTGAGGAATACACCGGCGCAATCCCCGGAACGCACGACTCGGATAAGTCTCCGCACCAAGGCCCAACGCATGACGCAGTCGTAGGTCTTCCCGGTTTGACAAGTCAGCCGCAACAGGGGAAAATCATCTTTTCCCCAGGAACAAAATACAGGCCGACATACCCCATCGGACACAAACATGCTGTGAGGCTGCCATGCGCTACTGGATATTCAAGAGCGAACCCGACTGCTTTTCCCTGGACGATCTTGCGAACTCCCCCAACCAGACCACCGCATGGGACGGAGTGCGCAACTACCAGGCCCGCAACTTCATGCGTGACGACATGAAGGCGGGGGATCGAGGCTTTTTCTACCACAGCGGCAAAAATCCCGAAATTGCCGGGCTCGTGGAAGTGGTCAGGGCGGGGTACCCCGATCACACCGCACAGGATCCGGACGCCAATCATTTCGACCCTGCCGCCACACCGGAAAATCCGCGCTGGTACATGGTGGATGTGAAACTGGTCAAGCGTTTCAATCCTCCTGTTTCCCGCATGCTGTTGCGCCGTCAGTCCGCGCTTTCAGGCATGGAACTGCTGAAGCCGGGTTCCAGGTTATCTGTACTGCCCTGCGAAAAAGATGCGTTTGAATACATTGAACACATGGCGGAAGAGCTTGCGAACGCTTCCGGCAACACCGCCGTTTGATACTACACTTCCTCACCATGGAGGGCGGAAATGGAACCGCACCCAGGAAGAGCTGATCAGTGTATATCGCGTCGGCACTATTTTTGCTAAGGTGCATTAGCCCTACAGGTATCCTGCTCTGGGAGCAGGGCAGTACCTTTGACGGCTATACCCTGGTTGCGCCCCTACTATTCCACATCCATGTATCTCGTGGACATGGATGGCAATGTGGTGCATACTTGGAAGCACACCGATCCCCCCGGGTTACACGCGGTGCTGCTTCCCGACGGCAGCCTGCTACGCCCCATGCGTCTCGGCTCCAAGGCAAAAGCCCGCGTAGGCGGCCCCTCGGGGGGCTTCCAGATTATCGACTGGAACGGCAAGGTGCTACGCGAGTTCATCCTCAACGAGCCTGACCGCATCACCCCACCTTCCTCCCCAACGGCAACATTCAGGTGCACGATAATGGCTGGATGCGCCCCACAGGCAACTATTCCCGCGTTGTGGAAATCGACCCGCTGACGGACAGGGAAGTATGGGAATTCAAGGCCGAACGCCCGCTGAACTATGCCTCCGCCTACCAGAGCGGCGCACAGCGGCTGCCCAACGGCAATACGCTGGTCACGTCCGCCACGGCAGGACACATCTTTGAAGTAACGGGCGGCCCTGTTCCCCGTGTCGTATGGGAATTTGTGGCTCCTTGGATGAAAGACGACGGTGCAAGCCCGTATCTTTCCGACCATCAGGCCAATTCCTGGAACTTCTGGGTAGCGGACGGGCATATGGCCAACGCCGTGCATCGCGCCGCGCGTTACGGCAAGGATTATCCCGGTCTTAAGGGCAAGAAGCTGGAGCCTGTATACTTCGCGCCCGGGATGCCCAAGCCCTTTACAGTGGAACCGTGGAAATCCATGGCCGAAGAGTACAGCACTGTCATGAAGGCGCGTGCGGCAAAGGCCGACGCCAGAAAAACTCAAGTGCGCCAGTGGTGACCCCCGCCTCTACGCGGCGTGGAGCGTCTCTCCCGGCTCCGGCACGCGATAGCGACGACCACTGACGCACGCGGTCCGGCATCTGGCAGGGTGCCGGACCGCCTTCCAGTGTAGTCTGACGCGACTACTCCTCTGTCACAACGGAGTCTTGCTTCGCTCAACTCCGCAAGCAGCCTGAAACTGTACACGCCGGGGCGCGATGTTCCGGCACACAAATTTCATGCCTCCGTCGAGACGTGGTACGGTCTACGCTTGTACGTTTTGTCCCCCAATTATGACATTATAATCAAGGAAGGGGGCAAGGCGAGACTCATCTCCGCGCGCCTTGTGCGGCGTCGCGGCGGAGCCTCGCTCCGCTCGACTCCGAGAGCATTTCAATGACAAAATGCTCTAATAGCGCCGATACGAAATATTACAGAGCGCTAGGAAATGCTCCTGACCCCGCTTGCCATGACCAGCCTGCGCAGGGGAGGAGAAAAAATGAACGGACTCTTTGCAAGCTTTGCCAGCAGCCGGAGGCGGAGCGGCAACGTCTTCCGAAAATACGCCCGGTTTGGCTCCGGATCGAGGGCATTTAATACTTCCGCCAGGCTTCCGGCGCTCTCAAGCGCATAGCTTATTCCCTCCAGCGAACTGGGGCTGACAAGGCCGGCAGCCTCCCCGACGAGAAAGGCTCCGTCTCCGCCGCAACAAATGGCCGCCGGGCTTGCCGGGCGCAACACCGCACAGGCTTCCGTCCGGGTCGGATTATCCAGCATAAAGCCTCGCTTGCCCATTTTGCATTTCAGTTCGTCAAAACGCTGCCGGGCATACCGGGGCGCGAACGCGCCGCCGAAAATGAAAGAACCGTTCTTGGTCAGGCCCCAGGCGTAGCAGTCCGTGACGTGGGCATCAAATATACAGGAATAGAACGGATGCGGATGCCGGTCTTCAAACCATTGCTGGATGGCGGTATACGTTCTGATACGCACATGAGGAAAAAGCGTCTTTCTGACAATGGACAGGGCTCCGTCCGCACCGACAACATATGTCGCCGTAGTTTCTTTTTCCTGATCGTTTTCGCGCCATCTGACGCAGTATCCCGCCGGAGTCCGCAAAACCGAAGTACAGTGTGCGCCTTTTCGGATATCAACATGAGGCGGGATCAGAGAAATCAGCCAAAGGTCAAAGGCATGTCTGTCCATGTTAATATAATAGCGCTGATAGTCGCGCACCATTCCCGCAGATACGTCAGCGGACAGGTCAAGGGTGCGCACGGAAAAAATCTGAGGATCGACCAGAAGCTTTACCGGTAAAGAGAGCGCAAAACGGGCCATGGCCTTCTGCGCATCAGGAGCAAGCAGGCCGCCGCACGGCTTGCAAAAGCCGCCCTCTCCTCCCTTTTTGTCCAGCGCCAGAACGGAAAAACGCGGAGAAAGCAGACGCGCCAGCGTCGCTCCCGCCGGGCCAAGCCCAATCAGGATAATGTCATAATGTCCGATCATACGCGCAGCAGCCTCAGCGGCCCGGATTTGGCGCAATGTCTTTCAGAAAACGCTGATTTATTCCGAGAATACATCAGCTCCATGCCCAAAGAGGCAAAAAACTCTTGGGGCAATGCACGCCAACTCGCCCAGTTATCAGTTACCCGCAGCATTTGCCGTCCAGACCGCAGGCCGCGCCTTCGGCAAAACCTTCCCGTTCACCGGCAAGCGCCGCATCCAGCCTGGCCCGCACCGTTTCATACGGCGCATAACCGCGCGTCAGAAGCTCACGCCCGCCGTCTTTTTCCAGGTACAACGCAGGATACAGGCGGAACTCGCCCATGATATCCGCAGCCTCGACAGCTTCCCGCTCCGCGCGTTCCCGCACGGCCCGATCGGCACAGGCCGCATCAAATACAACAGGGTCCACGCCCCAGCGTAACGCAATATCACGCTGAACCGCCGGGTCGAGCACATCACGCCCCTCGCCGTAAAAAGCACGCTGGAATGCTTCCAGTTGATCAACATCATGCCCCGGAGCAAGAGTTTTCAGCGCAGCCAGCGCAAGGCCTATCTCCGGGGAACACATGCGCCAGTCCGGCCCCCCGGAACCCGCTCCGTCCAAGATACCCAGAAACGTATCCACGGGCTGCCCGGTAGTCGCTTCCAGGCGGGCGAAAAACTCCCGGATCGAGGGGTGTTCTTCCTTCATTTCGGAAAGAGTCAACGGCTCATCCATGAGATCGCCACCCAGCACCCGAACAGGAAGATCCGGACATTCAGCGAGAATACGCCGCATGACCGAACCAAAACCGTAACACCAGGGACAGAAGACGTCAGAAAGGTAAAGGAGGTTCATCAAAATTTCCTTTACGGTTGAAACTTCCCCCCTTTCAGGGGGAAGAGGAGATTGACATAGCGAAGAAGCCAATGTTTCAATCCACAGTCGCCCCATCCGGCGACTGACTCCGCAGCCGACGGATGGGGGTCGTGCGGATTGCCCCTCCATGAAGGGAGGGGGTACGGAAAAGGATTTCATCGGCTTCGCCGTCTTGTCAACTACTCGTTTCCCCCTCAAGGGGGAGCTCTCAAACCACAAAGGAATTTTTGATGAAATCCTTTTGCTCCGCTATAGTGTGATACGGTTCTACAACAGGGCCAATGTCCGGTTGTACTATCCGATACGAAGAAAAAATAAAAGCCTGCCGCTCCGGAACAGGTCGGAGCGACAGGCCGAACCCCCTCTGGAAAAGTAAAAGAGGTCAGCGCCTTGTAACATTAGAATACGAAGTATCTTCCAGACTGATGACAAGCCCCGCTTTGCGGAGTTTGCCCCGGCTGAGCCGCGGCCTGCCCGCAATCCCGAAGTATCTGTTCCTGTTGCACGATACTAGGCCAGCCTGGCTACTTCTTCCAGCACGGCGTTGTAGTCGGGTTCTTCAGTGATTTCAGGCACGATTTCGCTGTAAGCCAAGGTGCCGTCCGGGGCCACCACGAATACGGCACGGGCCAGCAGGCGCAATTCCTTGATCAGTACACCGTATTTCAGCCCAAACTCCGTCCCCCGGTGGTCAGACAGCGTTTCCACAGCCTTTACCCCGGCCGCGCCGCACCAGCGGGCCTGGGCAAAAGGCAGGTCACAGCTTACCGCCGCGATACACACCTTGTCGGACAGATTGGCCGCCGCAGTGTTAAAACGACGCACTTCCATGTCACATACCGGCGTATCCAGCGAGGGCACACTGATCAACACCAGAATCTTTCCCTGGTATTCCTTGAGTGTACGCGGCTTCAGGTCATTGGTCAGTACGGTGAAATCAGGAGCCTTTTCGCCTGTCCTGGGGCGCGAACCTTCCAGATGCAGCGGCGCGCCGTCCATGGTAACGGTATTCATGTCAGTTTTTCCTTGTGGTTTTGATAGGATCGAGGTCAGAGTTTATATCAAGGCTCTGTTCCAGAATAGTGTTGAACATATCCTTGACCGCCGGAGGCGCGAGTATAGCGAGCTTGGAGCAACGCCCCCCGCCGCATGGTCATGCGGCATGGAGGGGGGGCCGACCAAACGGCGGCCCCGCGGGGGCCGTGCCCGTTGCCGAGCGGAGCGAGGCGTACGGGCATCGAGAGCGGAGCCGAGTGAAGCACAGCTTCACGAGGCGTAAGCGAGCCGGCCGTGGATACATGGTG
>CAJTSU010000098.1 GCA_910579055.1 uncultured Mailhella sp.
CAGTGTACCAGTTTTGCTAAACATTGTTTAGTAAAAATTTGGAAGATCAGTAAATTTGTGACAGAAGGCAAGGAGCGGTTCGGTGCCATCCGGAGCCACCTCGACAAAATGGTCAAGCAAATTGAAGGGCTGGGCGACAATAACGGCAACATGATCCAGATCTTTGCGGTGATAAACGAAGCCACCAAAAAAGCGGAACATACTCACCGCAAGCGCCGGGAGGAGCTGGAAGCGGCCGCGATCTCCGACAGTCTGGTCGAAAAGATGAAACATGAGGAAGAGTGCCGGCAGTTGGACGAGCATATAGATACGATGACTACCGCCACGGTGGACAGTATGCAGACGTACGGCGACCTGACCACGGAAGCGGTGAAAATCAGAAATATGCAGGCCGCGACCAAAAAGCAGGTTGAAAGCGCCAGAGCCATGCATTCCAGGGGCATCGCCTCTGTGGCGTCCCAGCTCAGCGTGGTGGTTACTGCCGTGAACTCGGCCGCCATCAACGAGGCCCAGTCCATGGCCGGCAGTACGCTGGCTGAAATGGCCAAGGTCACGAACGATATCGCCAAAAATGAAGCCATCCGTATTGCCACGGGGCGGGATGAGATCAATTCTGAACTGGAGTCCATGCTCCAGAATCTGGTTGAGTTCGGCGATACCCAGCGCGAGGCTACCGAAATCACCCGCGAGGCTCTGGAAACCATGCGGGCCAATCTGGAGGAAATGGAAAAGCTGGCCAAGGACGTCCAGAGCGACACCAATGAGTTCGTGGGCGTTGCCGGTGATGTGCTGTCCAGGAAAACCGGCCCCGCGAAAAGCGAACCGGACAACTCTCCCTTCAAATTGTAACGGCGGGTAGACGGCATGTATTTGCTGAGAGGAAGGGAGTATCTGGCCGCGTTTCCTGATTTTAAACTGGTAGGCCGAGAGTATGATCTGGAAAGGATTTCTTCCATCCTGATCCGGAAAGAGTCCAATTCCCTGTTGTTGAGCGGGCCTGCCGGAGTCGGTATTTCAGCGCTGGAGTGCGGCCTGCAGGCGGCGAAAGATCTGCCCGATACGCCTTTTGACATCATCGGAAAAAAGTTTTTCTGGCTGGATACCGATGCGCTGTTTTCCTGCGGGGACAGCTGCAAAATTAATGATGATTTTCAGCGGATGCTGAAAAAGCTGAACCAGGTTCCCGAATCCGTCCTCATCATCAAGGATGTTTTCAGCTTCATAGAGGCGGCGCAGAATACCGGAAACGCCCATTTCATCAATGCCATAAACAGCGTTGACAAATCCGCCCGGTTCCAGGTCATTCTTGAAGCGTGGGACGAGCAGTTGAATTCCGTGTTCAAATGGAATCCCGCCATTCCCGAACTGTATACGCTGTATGACGTCAAAGAGCCTTCCAGCGCGGAATTAACGCAGATTGTCAGCAGTGTGGCTGAAGGGCTCGCCGCCTACCATTGCATGAGCATAGATGCTTCCGCCATTGAAGAGGCCATTCGTTTAACCAGCAAATACAGGGACAGCATGGGCCTGGGCGGCGCACAGCCGCAGCGTTCCATTTCGCTGCTGGACAGAGCTCTGGCGAGTTACCGCCAGGTTACGCACAGAGAGCATCCCAAAATCTCCGAGCTGGCGGCCCGGATTGCCGCCGCCCCGGACGACAAGGCCAGGGAGGAATTGCAGGCTCAGCTGGATGAATGGCAAAGGGACTGGGAGACGTTGAACGCTGAAATCAGTAAAACCTATACCTGCCAGCGTGACGGGGAGATGCTGCGGTTTAAATTGCAGGATGAACTGGCGGAGCTGGAAAAAAAGGAAAAAGACAATCTTCCGCCCGAATCTTCCGGGGTGAAAACCTTCGCCCAACTGGCGGCAAATGGCTTTGGCTCCCCGGAAGCGACAAAGATAAAGGAAAAAATTCGCCGGATAGACAAGGAAATTGCCGACAACGCCGAGCAGCACAAAAAACTGGTGGCCATAGCCAACAAGGGCCTGCTCCTGACCAGGCGCGAGGTGATAGCGGAATTCAGCAAGATATCCGGGATTTCCGCGAACAAGCTGGATGAAGATGAAGTCCAGAATCTGATCCGTCTGGAGAGCAATCTGCTGTCCAGAATTTTCGGGCAGGATGAGGTGGTGCGCCATGTGGCCAATTCCATAAAGGTGGCCAAGGTGGATACCCTGGAAGAGGCGGGGCCGGCCGTTTCGTACCTGTTTCTGGGGCCCTCGGGCGTGGGCAAGACGGAAATGGCCAAAGCCCTGGCCCAGTTGTGTTCGGGGATGAAAAATCCCTGGTCAGATTCGACATGTCCGAATACATGGAAAAGCACGCGGTGGCCAAACTTATCGGCGCGCCTCCGGGGTATGAAGGCTTTGAGGCCGGGGGCATCCTGACCAACTCCGTCAGAAAAAAGCCCGTGGGCGTGTACCTGTTTGATGAGATAGAAAAGGCCCACCCGGATGTGTACAATATTTTTCTCCAGATCCTGTCCGATGGGCGGCTCACGGATAATATCGGCCGTACCGTGGACTTTTCGGAGATTGTCATCATCATGACCTCCAATATCGGCCAGACATATTACCTTGATGAGGAACTGTCCGATGAGGAAGCCAGGGAACTGGCAACGGCGGAACTTAATAAAACCTACCGCTCCGAGCTGCTTAACAGATTCAATGGCCGTGAAAACATCCTGCACTTCAGGCGCCTGGCGCAGGAGGTCATTGAACGGATTATCCGGCGGGAAATAGACAAGCTGAATAATTCCTACCAGGCCAAAGGGCTGGAAATACAGGTAGCGGACGAATGTATTTCCCATTTCTGCGTGCGTGGAGCAAGAGGGCTTCCCGGCTACATCAAGGCCAACATAAGGCCGATTGTGGTGAATTATATCCTTGAAAACCCGAATGCTGAGGGGATATTCCACGCCCATTACCATACGGACAAAAAGGTTTTTGAAGTGTCATTCTCAAAAAAATGAGCTCTCCATGGAAAGTATCAGGTATCTTGTGCGGGTCATATTGACGGTTATGGCGTTTGTCTGGACGCTGCTAAAAACGCCTGTCGCCTTTGTATGCGGATGGATAGCCAGGGGGCTTGCCTGGTACCAGAGGCTATGGATCAGGGTTACGCACAATAAATACGATGAATTAGTCTATAAACGGGGCGTGGCCATGGGCATGGCCACGCTGGCCGTCATTATCTTGATCCCCACTGTCCTCGGGCTGGCATTTCAGACAACGTATTATTTTGTTACATACAAGAAGGAAAGCATCTATCTGATCCAGTCGGAAGAGATTTACCCGGACGACAATATCTGGGCCGTGAGAGGATGCTATACTAAAAATTGCGATAGCGAGGCGTCACTGTATTACCGGATATCGCCTTCTCTTTTTCATCATCTGTGGAACATTGGGCATAACGGCAACATGTTCCTGCCTGATACCATAGGTTCAAGCGTGCCCACGGGCCTGACCCGATGCGAAGTGGTATCGTATGGCGTCCGCGCAAAAGTCATGATGATGCTGAATATCTACCCGAGTATCTTAAAGATAACATGCGACGGCTACGACAGCCGGGAAAATGGAGCGGGCCTCATTGAGCATTAGCGCATGTTGCTGTTGAACGGACCCGCGGACCGGAAGCCGCTGCGATTGCGGATTTCGAGCGTGTGCTCAAGGCTCATGCCCTGGTCAACGGGAATTTTTATACACAGGAGGGCATCTGCACAGCCATCAGAGGGATCGGGACAAGGCTGGACGAGCCTTTGCCGCACTTGCCAAGCCGGAAATGAAAGCTTATAAGAAAAGGGAACTCCGGTTCCTGCGACCAACAGAAACCGGAGCTGGCGCGGCGCGTTACAGCGCCCCGCACGGTTGCCGATGTTTCATTTTTACACAGCCCCGGCCCATCGCGTCACAATGGGCCGGGGCATTCTGTTATCTGGCGTCAGACGCCAGCAACAGTACCACAGCCAGAGTGATAAGCAGAGCCATGATCAAACGTCTCATGGCCGTACTCCTTTTCCGGCTTGCGCCGCGCCGAGCGCAGGCATTTCAGAGAAAAGAAGCAACCGTGCGGTTCGCGTTATAGCCTATCCATTCCCGCCAGGCAATACGGGATGCCGCTGGAACATCATCGCAATCGAAAGGCTGGACGAGCCCGCCTTTCGCGTGTTTCGTGATGTATCCGCTCCCGTTCCATTTCCTCGGCCTTCATGTATCCGGCGTAACGTAGATACAGGCCCGTCATGTAGTCCAGGCGCAACCGCACCAGTTTCATATCCGCGAAGCTCCGTTTCACCATTTCCCGATAGGCCGGAAAGGGCGTGGGGTTGGAAGCGTTGAAGGACATATCTCCTGGGCCTGAACTACGACTTCAGCCGGAAGTCGCACTGTCGCGCACGGCGTGGCGGTTTATCAAAAATTCCTTTGTGGTTTGAGAGCTCCCCCTTCAGGGGGAAACGAGTAGTTGACAAGACGGCGAAGCCGATGAAATCCTTTTCCGTACCCCCTCCCTTCAGGGAGGGGCAATCCGCACGCCCCCTATCCGTCGGCCGCGGAGTCAGTCGCCGGATGAGGAGACTGTGGATTGAAACATCTGCCTGATAAACGCCCCGAGCTATTGAACGATATACGGAACTGCGCAATGAACAGCCGGATAAGCGCGCCGTGTTTCCCATGGCCGTTTATGCTGAAACCCGCTGTCGTGAAAAAGGCAGAGAGCCCGCGGGAAGGCTCCCTGCCTTTCATGTGCGTTACATATCGTGTGCGGAGAGTTCCGCACGGGCGGCGCGTTCTTCCCGCTACCCGCCCATCATCTCGCGTACCGGCCCCAGGACAAGATCTGGCCAGATACAGATGCAGAGTATTGATATGCACATGATGAGGATAAACGGGGCGGCTCCTTTATAGATGGTCATAACCGGAATGTGCGAGCACACTCCGCGCACCACGAAGACGTTCAGCCCCACCGGAGGAGAAATCCCCGCCAGTACCATCATCATGGTCACGAACACGCCGAACCATACCGCATCCACTCCGTATTGCTGAGTAATCGGGTACATAAAGGGCATGGTCAGCACCAGAATGGATGTGGATTCCAGAATACAGCCCAGGATCAGGAACAGAATAAACATCATCATCAGCAGCATGGCGTAGGACATTTTCATCCCGACGAACACGTCCACCATGTGGCGGGTGGTGCCGGTGGTGACCAGAAAGCGCGACATGAGCCAGCCCCCGATAAACAGGAAGAAGATAGCCGCGCTCATAGTGGCTCCGTCCCGGAAGCTGGAGATGATGGTTTTTTTGTTCAGGCGGCGCATCCAGGCCGCAATGATGATCACGCCGATGACGCCCAGTGCTGCGGCTTCCGTGGGGGTGGCCAGGCCGCCGTAAATGGTGCCGATGACAACGCTGAAAGTCACCATGACGGGAATGGCGGAGGGCAGGCACTCGATGCGTTCCTTCCAGGTGGAGCTGGGCTGTTTGGGCCCGAGGGAAGGCGTAATGCCGCAGCGGATGATGCAGTACAGGGCAAACAGGGCCGTAACCAGGAGTCCGGGGCCGAGGGTGGCGATGAACATCTGGCCTGCGGACTGGTCAGTGAGCACGGCATAAATAATGAGGAACACGCTGGGCGGGATGATTGCCGCCAGCCCGCCGGAAGCTGCAATGGCCCCTGCGGACAGCCCTTTGTCATAACCGGCCTTTTCCAGCTCGGGAATAACCGTGGAGGCCATGGTGGCCGAGGCTGCCGCAGTGGAACCCGTCACCGCACCGAAAGCGGCCGCCGCCATAATTCCTGCCGCCGCCAGCCCGCCCGGCAGAAAGCCGATCCAGCGCCGGAAGGCCACAAACAGGTTGCCCACAATGCCGGTATGGTAGGCGATGGTTCCCATAAAGATGAATAGGGGGATGCTCATCAGGGAAAAGTTGCTCGCCTGCTCCCAGGTAACAAACATGGTCTGGGTTGCCGCGTTTATCGGCCCCAGTGTAATACTGAGCCCGATACTGGCGACCACGCACATGGCGTAGGCCATGGGCATGCCCAGCACGGACAGAACAAGCATGACCACAATGCCGAAATAACCAAGCATCACCATATCCATTACTGTTTTCCTCCTGCGCGAAGCTGTCTGTAGCTGCTGACAATATTGTAGAGCAGGGCCAGGGTAAGCAGCAGGAAGCCGATGGTCATGATCAGACGCATGGGCCAGAACGGATAGCGGAAGTCAGTGCCGCTTTCCTGCAAAATAAAGGCGGTGTGGATTTCCACCGAGCTGCGCAGTGTGGCGGCCGCCATCCACAGGCAGGCTACCGTACGGGTCAGCAAATCACAGAGCAGTTTGGTTTTTTTCGGATAGTTGGCGTACAGGATATCCAGAAGAATATGCCCCCGGTTCAGTTCCACCTTGGGCGCGGCAAGAAAGATGGCTCCAATGAGGAAAAGGCCGGAGCCTTCAATTGCCCAGGAAAGCGGGGTAGCAAAAAAATTGCGGCCGACAACGTCAATGAGAATAACAATGAGGATGGCCGGGTACAAAAGATACATGCTGCACGCGAGAGCTGCGTCCGTGGCCTTGTCCAGCCACAGCATCCACGGGGCTTTGGCCTCCTCCCTGCACTCAAGCTCTCTCTCTCTCTCTCTCTCTCTCTCTCTCTCTCTCTCTCTCGGCAGCGAGGCCGGAGATATCGCTGCATGGCGTATCCTGTTTCATCAAAAATTCCTTTATGGCGTGAAGCATACGTTATGGCTGAGCCCGCCGGAATCGGAAAAGGTGAACCGAAATCCGGCGGGATCTTGCCGGGGCGGTTTGATGGGTATGGACTAGAGCACTTTTCTGTTGAAAATATCCTGCCGGTCAGCCCCTCTGTTCTGACGCGCAGGTTTCACGCCTCCGCCGGAGCTTAACGCCGCAAATAAACTGCGGCTGCACCGGATAGGGGGCGGCGCGGCGCCCTCAGCCGTGAGCGCGAAGCGCTTTACGGATAAGGAGAGCAGAGATGAAACTCGCCTTGCTCGATTCCGTGGAACGTTTCCAATGGCGAAATGCTCTAGAATCCATCAATAATGTCGTGGATCATATTTTTCGGATCAGCAACGTATTCCCGGATTTCCCTGATACTCATGGCGTTGTATTTGGCCGCGGCCGCGCGGAAGTCTTCGGCGAACTGTCTGGCCGGGCGGCCCTTCTTTTCGTTCTCGGCGATAAAGCGATCCCATACGGTATCGCCGGCCTCAACCCAGCGCTTCTTTTCTTCCGGATCAAGAATGATGATTTCAATGCCGGCGGCCTTGAGTCCTTCAAAGCCGCGGTCTTCAAGCTTGGTGTAGCCTTCGGACATATGGTTGCCCGCCAGGCGGAACTTGTAATACAGCTCCTTCTGCATGTCCTTGGAGAGGTTGGCGAAGGTTTTCTTGTTGATGCCATAGCTGATGGCGGTGTTGCTCATGCCGGTGACGGTGACATACTTGGCCACTTCGTGGAAACGCCAGGGGATCATGCTGCCCACCGCCCAGGCCACGCCGTCGACAACGCCCCGTTGCAATCCGATAAAGACATCGGGCGTGGGAATAGCCACGGGGGTGGCTCCGAGCGCGATAAGGGTATTGCGCATCACTTCGCCGCCAAAGCCCATGATGCGTTTGCCCCTGAGGTCTTCCAGCCTGCGGATCGGGGTGGTGCAAATCAGACCCTGCACATCAAAATGGGGAATCCAGCCCAGATGAACCTGCTGGTTTTCTACTTCCTTCTTGAAGTATTTTGGATACATCTCTTCCATAAGCTGTGTGGCCACCACCACGTTGTTGGTGAGGAAAGGCAGGCCGTCGGCATGGAAGAGGCTGAACGCGCCCTGATTATGGATATGGTAAATCTGGGTGATGTCCACCAGGCCTGCGCGCAGGGCTTTCCAGCCGTCGACAAGCCCGTGCAGGGACTGGCCGAAATAGCGGTCGAACTTCAGGCGGCCGCCGAACTGATGCTCAAGGTAGCTGAAGGTTTCCCAGTGGATGCCGTGGCCGATGTCGCCCGCGTTGGGGTAGTAACAGGAGCACTTGAGGGTGAGCGCGTCCTTGTTGAAGTCTTCCGGCTTCATCTGCGCCTTGTCCCAGGACTGAAGCGGCCTGTCGTTGGCTTCGGCGCCGTAGTATATCCATCCCTTGTCGTTGTCCGCGATCATTTCCGGAGTGAGCTGGGTGATGTAAGGCTCGTTGCCCGGAGAGATCCGGGCGGCGGAGGCGACCCCATTCCATACATGACCGCCTGCAAGGATTGCGGCCGCGGTTGCGGCGCTGCCTTTCATGAAAGTTCTTCTGCTCAGGTAGCCGGGAAATTTTGTATTCATAATGCTTCCTCACAAGTGCTGTACTGAATGGGATAAGTTGAAAGCAGCCTCACGCATCTTTTGCTACATTCCTGAATGCTCCGCATGCCTCCTTGTTGAGTGTCGGAAATGGTGTTGTTGTGAAAACGGGCATGTCCCGCTGCCAAGGATATCCTGGACTAGCAAAGATTGTGCCAGAAAGGATTTGCAGCGTGTTCCAACGGCATAAGGAATGGCGCAGCGTGACGTCTGTTCTGTTTTTGAACAGCGCCAAAAGAGTGTGATATAATAATATGTTGAATTATATTGTAAAAAGTATAAAGAGACTATCTGAACACCGATACAGATTGTATTCAATCCGGTACATCTGTTTTTTACACATACACTGTAAAAAAAGAAAGATGCAATATTTCATTGCCGGAGACGCATGAGGAATCGTGCTTCTATTGGCACGGATAGAAATGTTGGCGTTGTAGTAGGCTGATATCATGCAAGCATGTCGGACATGCTGTTTTTTTGGCATTAGAGCATTTTCTTTTTGAAAATGCTCCCGGAGTCGAGCGAAGTGAGACTCCGTCGCGACGCCGGAGTAGCCGCAATTCACTTGCGGCGTAAAGCTCCGGCGGAGGCGTGAAACCTGCGGGTCAGAACATAGAGTCTGGCTGGCAGATAGTTTCAATCACAAAACGCTCTAATGGGCAAAATGTATGTACGTACGTTCAAGCGCAATTCGGGTGTCCGTCATGGAATGGCGTTTGCATAACGGCTGTTGATCCCGTCCGAGAGGTTCCGGCAAGGCACGTCATGTTGCCGGGGCACTCAATATCTGCGGTGCGGGACTCAGGGAGACAAAGATGCATTTTACACATTATGCGGAAATACATGAATTTTTCATGCGTGAACTACGGCTCGTGCATGCCCCGGTGGGGATGCGTTTCTTTTTTGATGATGCGGGGCTGGAGTCTTTCAGAAAGGCGTACGAACATTATGCTCCGGTCAAGCCGCTCACCTTCTGCCAGGCCGAACTTGGCGCGCGGATGGAAGGGCTGACCATTGTGCTGGACATGGATAAACTGTGGTGCCAGGGCGCGCGCTTTGTGTTCGGGCTGCGGGACATGGAGGAGGCCGATCTCCGCCTGCATCGCAAATTCTGCACGGACGACGCACAGGCGCGCCGGGTGCTGGAAAGCAAGCCCCGGCTGACCGGAAAAAAACTTTTGGCCGTGGCCCTGAGCCCTCTTTGCGCGGGGACGGGGCAGCCCGATGTGGTGCATTTCTGCTGTGACAACATGCAGGCCTACCATATTCTGAACGACTGGATGGCCGTGCGGAATGTGCATCCTTTGCGGCCCGTGCTGTGCGTCAATTCCGCCATATGCGGCGGCAGCGTGTTCAGCTTTGTCGAAGCACAGGCCAATCTGACGCTGGCCTGCGCGGGAAGCTATAATTCCGGCAAGATGGAGCGCGGGGAAATCAACGTCATGGTGCCGGGCGGGCATATCCGGGATGTGGCGGAACGTATGGCCGCGCGTGTGGCGGAGAAGGGCGGAATTTCCCTGACGCGGGAAGGCCGGCCCTTCCCCGGCCCGGATATCTGTCAGAATTGCCCGCTGATCGCGTTCCGAAAGGCGGAATAGGCGCTTCGCGTATGCCTGATCAGGACGGCCGTCGTCTGCGGGGCGCAGATGACGGCCGTTTTGCATGGCCCATATTCCCGGGCGGCGTTATATGTTGATAATTCCGGTTGGCTCTGTTCCAGAATAGTGTTGACACTATCCCTTGTCCGATTCCTTGTTCGCTTCGGAACTGACGCCGGGTACACCGTTTTCGCCTACAAAAATACTGTATTTGAGGCCATAGGAATCAATGACCTCGCTGCCGATGACAAAGGGCAGGCCCTCGACCTGAACTTCCTGTTCCTCGTCGGCGTCTTCACGTTCGTCGATGCTCACACGGAGCTCCATGTGACTTTTTCAGCCCCCGCCCACTTTCGTTTCACGAATGCGGAATACGGCGTCGTCGTTGTCTTCTTCTGCAAGCAGCTCCCTGAACTTGGCAAGAAGTTCCGGAGCTATGGTGATTTCCAGCATGGTCTGTGTCTCTTTCGGGTATAGGGTTTGCCGGAGGGCCGCCCTCCCGCCTGGGGCACAGACGGACAGGGCGCTCTCCGGAGATTGGGGCGGTTGATCACGCGTTCCTGTATTCGGTGCGCTTGATGATTTCGTCCTGCACGCCCTTGTACAGGCGGGTGAAGTAGGAGGAGAAACCGGCCACGCGCACCACGAGATCCTTGTACTCCTGCGGGTTGACCTGCGCGTCCTTCAATGTTTCGGAATCCACACAGTTGAACTGAATGTGGCCGCCGCCGAGGTCGAAGTAGGTCTTGAGCAGGTTGAGCAGTATCCGGGTGCCGTTCGGCCCTTCAAGGGCGGAAGGCAGGAACTTCATGTTCATGTGGTTGCAGTTGTTGCGTATGGTGTCGATGGCCTGCGCGGCGGATTTGATCAGCGCCGTGCTGCCGTTCACGTCCGTGCCCGGCATGGCGGAAACGCTGGCGTCAGTCAGCGCTACGCCTTTCTTGCGGCCGTTGGGCAGAGCGCCGGTCATCGGTGCAAAGTAGTTATGGTAGGACAGTGAGAAGGGATCCATGTGCGCCTCATAGCCGAAGTAATCCGGGCCGTGCGAACGGTAGGTGCGCTCTACGTCACGGAAAAAGCGGCGGGTGAGCTGATCCACATCTTCAATATCGTTGCCGTGCTTGGGCGCTTCGTAGCACATCTTCTGAATGTCTTCGTAACCTTCAAAGTTGGCCGCGAGGGCTTCCTTGAGTTGCGCCCAGGTGAGCTTTCCGGTGTCGTAGATCAGGTGCTTGATGGCATACAGCGAGTTCACGGCGTCAACGCCCGTGGCGGTGATGCACAGGGACTGCGAATACTTGGGGCCGCCTGCCTCTTCGCACAGACCCGATTCGATGCAGCCGTCAAGCAGGCAGGAGCGGAAGATATTCGGAACAATCTCTTCGCGGGTGCAGTTGCCCAGGTTGCTGATTTTGCGCTGCGCGTCGTAGGCGTGGTCCATATGGCTCAGCAGCGCCTGATACAGCTCCTCAAAGGTGGCGCAGTCTTCGGCGGCTTTCACTTCGGGGAAAATCTGCTTGCGGGTGTGCGGGTCGTATCCGTTGTACATGGTGAATTCAACCAGTTTGGCCAGGTTGGGCTGGCCTTCAAAGGTCACATAAGAGCCTTTGCCCTGCATGCCGGTGCCCACGCAACCGAAGATGACGGGCAGGGTACGCGCCTCGTCCAGGGTGATCCCGCGCGAAGCGAAGCGAACCAGTGAACGGGCAACCGCGGCGTCCATGTTCATGAACTGGGGCTGACCACTGCCGTGGCGGACGACTTCCACCGCCTTTTCCAGATAGGACGGCTTCATCTTCGGGGTGTAGAACAGCGCCAGCGTGGGCTGGATGTTGTGCATGGCGATCTGGGTGTCCATGATCAGTTCTTCCAGCTCGTTGGATGCGTCATCGCCGTCGGCGGTGTAGCCGCCCAGAGAAATGGTCTGGCCGGTGTGGCCGGAAAATGCTTTGGCGTAGGCGTCGCCCTGGTACACGGCGATTTCAAGATGTTTGACCCATTGACACTTCAGCAGAGAGAGCACCTGTTCCCTGGTCAGGTTTCCTTCGTCAATGTCCTTCTTGTAGAAGGGGTACATATACTGGCCGTAGCGTCCCAGGGAATGGCCGCAGCCGCACTGTTCGATTTCGATACAGCAATGTGTGAACCAGAAGGACTGTACGGCTTCACGGAAGTTGCGCGCCGGGTACTCGGGAACCCGGCGGCAGACTTCGGCGATTTCCATGAGTTCGGCCTTTTTCTTTTCGTCGTTTTCCGCCTTGGCGCTTTCTTCGGCGAGGTCGGCGTAACGGTGCGCGTAGGCGATCACCGCGTTGAGGGCGATCTTGCAGGCCCGGTAAAACTCGATTTTGGACCAGTTGGCCGCGTGCTTGGGCAGAGCCTGATATGCGACGTCCACCTCTTCAAGGATGCCGCGAATGCCCTTGTTGAGCACGGCGGGGTAGTCGGCCACGCCGGAGCCGGTGGAGTTGTCGTTGACCGGGTAGATCCAGCCGCATTTCACCAGCAGTTCCGCGTTTTCGCCGTACAGCTCCTTGTAGAGCTTGTTGGCGCGGTCGTAGGTGGTCTTGCCCTTCCAGGCCTTGTAGACTTTTTTCAGGGTTTCCTTGGTTTCGTCGGAAAAGCGCACTTCGCCCAGAGAGGAGAGGGCCAGTTTTTCGGAATCAAGGTCATCCTTGACCCAGTTGCACTGCCATTCCGGGTAGGCGTAGATCATGGCGCGGCCGCCGGCCAGGCTGCCCACGATGGGGTTGCCGTCCAGATAGATTTTCTTGTTGGTCAGCACCTTTTCAAGCAGTTTGGCGCGGGTGATGAACACGCTTTCGCCCTTGCACTCGTCATACGTTTCCACCAGAAACTTCAGACGTTCGGGGTCCATGTTCTGCGATGTGTCGAGCAGAGCGGCCTTTTGATCGCTGATGCGCTGTTCCAGATCATCCCAATTAATTGCATATCCCATGACAAACCTCCTGGTGTTGTTGTGTTCCCGGGACGGGGAAACATGGGTTTCCCTCAGACTGATGACAAACCCCGCTTCGCGGCGTTTGCGCCGTCCAAGCCGCAAAGCGGCTTGACGGAAACGCACGAAAATCGCTCGCTTTACGGCGCGGCCAAGCCGCG
>CAJTSU010000099.1 GCA_910579055.1 uncultured Mailhella sp.
CTGAAAAATCCGATGATTGCGGTTCCGGCCGAGAAACCACACGCGCGGCACGATGACGCACTGATAATGACTGAACACCGCGCCGCCCTTCAGAAACCGCATTGACTGCACCAGGCCGTGCACCAGGCGGGGAACTCCGGACTCATCAAGAATGGTGAGCAGCGCGGGCGTGCCGATATACGCGGTCAAATCCTGACGCGGATCACGGTGAACCAGCTCCAGCGTGAACTCATAGGGCTCGCTGATTACCTCACGCCCCTTGAAGGCGTAAACGGCGAAGTCTTCATGACCATTGAGCACCACGGAAAAACGCGCGGCATTGGCGAAAAGCTGCATGAGGCACCTCTTTTTTCGTATGCAGGGTTTACGTATCCCGGTCGGGCGGGGGGAATGCCGTTGACCTTGACCTTTTCAGCGGCTTGCGCCGGTATGCCTGTTCCGGCAGTCAGGCAATATCGCCCTTGAGCCAAGCCAGGCACAGGTTGTGAATAGCCTGTTTTGTCGCCAAAATGGCCTTGTTGTCAAAAAATCCAGAATGCTCGGCGTTACTGGTCAGTTTTGTCGCGCTATAGGTTTTGCCTCTGTGCTTGCCTCGGGAGCCACCTTTTTCCTCACGAGCATTTTCTTCACCAGATGCTGTATTCCGCTCTGCCCTACAATAGGTGGGAAGCTTGCTTTTCAGCGCTTCAGGCCAGCCTTCGGCGGAAACGGGCAGGGCAAGAACCGAGGCGACGGGAACGGTTCCGTCACCGTCCATGCTCCAATGCGAATTTTTCTGATCCGGATTGCCGTCTTGTGCTGGCCCGGTCAGGGTGAAGAGCGCTACCCGCCGCCCTGTCTTTTTTATTTCTTCCTTTATCTTTGTTGCTGATACAGTTTCCAATTCTTTATTGGACGTTGTAATACATGCACCTGTTGACCAGTCCTTTTCTATCCAGCGAACTTCATAATAACAATTTTTTCCAAGTTCTTCACGAGGAAGAACTTTCATTATACTGATATCAGAATTTTTTAAATAGAATCCTCTACCTAATGCATATGATACAAATTTATAATTCAGAATATTTTCTGTAAGGTCAATAAGTTTCCAATGAACGGCACAGCATGTGGGGTTTCCCCTACTCAAAAGTTGTATGGTACGCTGGTGAATTCCTCCTTCGTGTAACAATTTATGAAATTCAGCACTGTAAGATACATATTTTACAATATCTTTAGAGGTATCAGGGTAAATTTTATATTTTTTAAATTCATTAATATCTTTCATTCCTCTCATCAATTCGTCTCGGTTGAGCATTCCATAATAGCACTCATCATCAAATTTTGTATAAACATCATCATATATTCTTTCAGAAGGAACGTGAGTTGTCTTAATTTCACCGTTTACAAAGGTTTGATAGGAAAACCATGCACCTTCTTCCAGATTGGGATCGTGGTAATACTGGCAGGGCAAAAGTTCCAGCGGCCCGTAACCATAAGGAAAAATGGCTCTGACCTCAGGGCCGTCGTCACCAAGTACGGAACTGACCAATCTTTCCAAAAAGGAATGGGCTTCAAAACCAGCCTTCTGCCGCTTATAGGCGGCAGGTGCCCCCATGGCTGGCTGGGCACCGTGAATAACTCCAAGAACTTGATTTTTATCTTCAAGCATGTTGACACAGGCTCGTGTCACAAGTCCTCCCATGGAATGGGAAACCAGGATAATCTTGGTATCCTTCTCCAATCCCTCAATAAAACTGCATAATTCTTCCGCAGAAGTTCTATTGCTTTGCATCCAGTTATACCCAAAGGCGCAGACCTTCATGTCGATGAACGCCTTGAGCGGAGAAGCCCAGTCTTCAAGACTTTCCAGTAACTTCCCGTAATACTTCCAGGTTACGGTATGCCAGCCGCGTTCAATGGCATGGGGAAAACGCGTGGGGACGTCACCGCGCAAAGCATTGTTCTGCGGGGGAACGGAAAGTGATTTTTTCAGCAGGAGAGCTTGCCGCTTTTCCGGCCCTGCTCCCCAAAATCCACGCATGACGCCAAGTGAATCAGGATCCCACACCATTGAGTTATCCTGATCAACAAGACGTGAGGCCATGATACCGGGCACAAACACAATCGTCACTTTTTTCCGCTGAAGATGCAGCACATGCCCCCGGCCGACCTCACAATTCCCCGCGACTTTGATGGTATCCTTTTCGTCATCCGACCTCCTGAAGATTTGTTCACTTTCAAGGGCATGAATCTGAATATTTTTTTGTATCATGATATATTACCTCTGGCTTGTTTGCCTTTGCAATGGGTAAAGACCATCAAGTATTGTGTCCCATGCCTCCAAAAAAACAGCTACATTTTCAACATTTTCTATTGTTGCGGAAATGGAAAGCGATGGAATGTTCATATTATACTGTGGCCCATAGTAGTCAAACAATAAAGATATAAGACCTTGTTTATTCTTCAGATATCTATAATATCCACTTCCTGGAAAATGTGGAAGTTTTCTCATTTTTGAATGAGGATTTCCTGTTCTATCCATCCATTTTTTTAGATCCGCTTCTGTTCCTCCAGAGGGATTTATATCTGTATATATAACTAACCGCATGATATTATCTGTACTTGAAAACAATAAAGATGTTTCTTCGTTTGTATTTGATGTATAATTTACAATTTTACATTAATATGTATAGAATATGTTTTCTGTATAAATATCACAAATTTGTTTATATTTTTTATAAAAATCTGCCAGAGTACGCAAAATTGTATCAGTTATTCCATCTTTTTCAGGTTTGGCTGGGTATCGGTAGCTCTTTCTTCCCACTATATGCAGCAGGCATTGCGCTTCCCGAATGATGATATAAAAATGGTACGTTGCGCCATCCCCCTTAAAGCAAAGAAAATAGGCGGGAATCTTGAACAGGTTACTGACATCCCATTCAAACATCATGTTGAAAGCTTTATCCCGGCAGGCTTCAATAGCCGCACTCCATTCTGCTTCCGCATGGGCCGTATTGACATATGGTTGCTCCTGTAACGTAATGGGATAACCCAGATAGTAAGATTTGTTCCTTGGCGTGCGACTGTCCCATGTATAGGAGAATTTTTCCACTTGCGGCTGCATGAATTCCGGCACGGTCACGGACAAACGGCCCAGCATATAGGTACGCAGCTGCTCTTTATCCAAAACAGACACCGCGGGGCCTCTTGTCAAGATTGCTGCAATCAGCAAAAAAAAGGCCAGGCAAAATACGGTGAGGACTATTTTTCGATTTCTCAAACAGTTCATTGTTCTCAATGTCATGTTCCTGATTGTTCCTTTGCATCACGGAATTTACTATTGAATATTCAGCGACAAAGGATAATGGAGCTTGTTGCGCATATTGACGATCTATGAAACGCTCATATCAATATACTCAAGAACTCCGTTGAAAAGCAGCAGATCCGCCTGATCGGAGTTGATATCCACCCAAAAAAAATCCTCCTTGCACCAGCCTTTTTCCTCCCGTTGCTGTCGATGAAATATTTCCTTTTTCCCTTCCTTCCCCGTATTTTTCCACAGAATCGGCAAGGCCTGAACCGGCGTTTCACCGTCCGCTTCCTTCACAAGCCATATTTTTCCACCAGCGGGAAGCAAGCCGTTCAGGGAGGAATCCGCCGAAAATTTTTCGGGAATACCGGAGCAGAGTTCTCCCTCTATTACAATCAAAAAGCCGATCTTTTTGGGCTGCGGGCAAATGGTGCATTTCATTGCGCTCATACATCCTCCCGGGGGCTTTCATTTGCGTAGCGCCGCCACAGCGCCCGCAGCATATCCGCACGCCCGCCGGCGGAGGAGGAAGCCCGGCGAAAGGCCGACTCCTCCCCGACATAAAGTGCGCACAGAACATAGCTGATTAATTCGTCCTCATCCGTCACACCGAGCGGACGGACGGCTTCAATTTGCCTAGAGCAATTTGACTTTTATTTTATTTAGAAATTGTTTATACTGCAGGGATGAAATTTGCATCTGAAGAAATCAGGACCAAGGCTGTTCATGCGTATCTTGAAGGAAAGGCAACAGCCAGGCAATTAGCAGATATTTTAGGTTACACCCCGGCTACCATCTGCAACTGGGTCAGAGCTTACCGTGAAAATCAGCGATTATCAGCCAAACCAAATGGACATCGCCCAAGTTGTTTCTCCCATGAGGAAATTCGGGAGTTACAAGCCCTTCTTGATAAAAATGTTGATATAACTCTTCAGGAAATCAAAGAGCATTTTAATAAATCCTGTTGCCTGGCAGCCATCCACCGCCTGCTTGTCAAGCTTGGCTACAAATATAAAAAAAACTCTCAAGGCCAGAGAACAAGGGCGCGAAGATGTAAGAAAGAAACGTGAGGAATGGAAGCTGTTCCAGCAAAAAGCTTCATGCAACAAATTGATATTTATTGATGAAACCGGCGCAAAAACCAATATGACGAGATTATACGGCTGGGCCAGAAATGGCCTGCCATGATCACGCGCCAGACGGACGTTGGGAAAGGACAAGCATACTTTCAGCAATCCGTGTGACGGGAGAAACTTGCAGTGTTGTTTTTGATGGAGCGCTGGATGGGAAAATATACAATGCTTATATTGAACAATTCCTTCTTCCAACGCTTAAAGCTGGCGATATGGTTATAATGGATAATTTGAATGTCCATAAATCAAAAACAGCCCAAAAATTGATAACGGAAAAAGGTTGCGAGTATATCTTTCTACCTGAATACAGCCCGGATTTAAATCCCATTGAAAAGATGTGGAGCAAAGTAAAACAATTGCTTCGAAGCATGAAAGCAAGAACATGTGATGAACTGTACAAAGCCATTGGAAAGGCGTTGGGATGTATCACCCCAAAAGACGCAGAAGGATGGTTTAAATCCTGTGGATATATAAAAAGTTAAAGTTAAAATGATCTAAGCGCGAAATGTTTCAGCGTTTCATTCGGAGGAAGCGGAATATCTTCCGTTTCCATATACGAATAGATACGCTCGGCCACGTTGAATGCGGTGACTTCCTCCGCCCGGTCGAAAAAGAGTGCTGTATGGGCATCATCGAACACATACCAGGGGCTGGAAGCCTCCGGGGGTCTGCATGCAGGCAACGGGTTGGTGAGTCTGAACCATTCACCCGCTTCATCTTGAATCACCAGAGTGTGCAATGGCCCCATGAGCCGCGCACAGGCCTGTGGAAGGGTTCGGGCTATGCGCATGAGGATGCGGTTGTCCCAGAAGCGGAAAACCAATTCGCGCCCGCCGTCCTCAGGTGGCTCCCTGACCAGGACAAGCGAGCGCAAATGAAAAATGACGGATTCCCAGTCATAGAATGACCGGAAGAACCATGCCCCACCCAGGCGGAGAATTCCCTTCCAGCCACGCCGCAAGCGGGCCGCTCTCTTCATTAAGAGGAGCAACCCAGGGCGAGACAGACAAACTGTTTGCCAGCGGGCTCGCGGCGAACATGGGGACGGGGACTCCCCGGCCGCGATGCTGGAACAGAACAGCCGAAGCGTCTTCCCGACAGAGAGGATCAAGAACCAGGCCGAGCAGCCCCGCATCCGTTTCGGCAAACTCACCCGACAGTGGGCGATCCGACTTAAGAGGCATAAGAGAAACGGTAAGTTGAGATTCCATAACATATCCTTTTTCAGCGCCGTTCCGTTACCGGAAGCCGCATGCTGTGAGCAGCTCTCAGCAATTTTTGCTGGCACGCGCCGGAAACTACAGGCACTTGCGGGGTAGAGCTTCCCTCCGGCAGCAAGGGCGTGGCCGGGGTTCCCCCTTCCGCCGCGCCGCCGCCCCCCAGCGAAACATGGGGGCCGCCCATGGACGCCCCGGAAACATCAAGCCTGATCCACGAGGCTCCTCCTCGGAGCGCGGCTTCAGCGTCTGCCTCAAAAACCGCTGTTTCCCCCGCGTACAAATGGACTTCAGAGCCCACACGGCGCAGCCACTTTCCGTCCACACGCGTATGACCGCAGGCATGCACGGTCAGGCTCTCATCCGCATGCTGTTCCACTTTCCGCAGCCCGGTCAGCTTTTCATGCGTTTCGCCTTCGGTGCGGGTATGGGCATGGCGAGACACCAGGCGGTGCTTGTCATGCACAACATGCCCCTTCCAGTCATGTTTCACATGGACGTTCGCATCCTTTTCCGCGTGCAGCCAGATTTCTTCCCGACCCACCGCGTCTTCCACGGAAAGCTCGTTGAAACCCCGAGCGCCGTCGTCGCCGGGTGTGGACATGCTTTTGAACACCGTGCGGCTTTTATCTTCCGGCAGTTCATACGGAGGCATGGAACCCGCGTTGTACAGGCGGCCGGTGACAACAGGACGATCCGGGTCCCCTTCCAGAAAGGAAACTATGACCTCATGCCCGATACGGGGCAGAGCCAGTGCGCCGAACCCGGTCCCGGCCCAGCCATGCGACACGCGAAGCCAGCAGCTTGTATGTTCGTTCCATGCGCCTTCACGATCCCAGAAGAATTGCACCTTGACCCGCCCGTGCTCATCCGGGTAAATCTCTTCGCCTTCCGGGCCCGTGACAAGGGCGTTTTGCTCGCCCATGATCCGGTTTTTGGCATGGGCTGCTTCGGGCACGAAACGGGTTGTCTCCGGAATGGCCGTCACCCCGGACACATAACGCATGCCCCGATCCGGGGCCTCACGGCCCAGAACCTGCGGCTGCTCGCCATGATGCGTGACGCTGACGATCCACCATCCCGCGTTCATGTCCTCCCGCTCATGACCGTACAGCGCAAACACAAAGCCCGGCATAAAACGGGAAACATCAGATTCCGCCTCAAGCAGCCGTTGCATCGCAAGCTGCCGCAAAAGCTGCAATTGCGCGTAACGCTCCCCTTCGGCCATGGTCTGATGAAGATGCGGGTAGCGGTAGACGTCATAGCTCACGCCAGGAGCCACGGGAGCCTTTTGAAAATCCGTCTCTGTTGCGGAAGCTTCGAGAAGCGTTGAAGGGCTCTGAAAATTCCAGTCCCGATACGTGGCCTTGTCGCTGACGCTTTGAACATGAAGCTCCGCACGGCACACCACGGCCGTGTCCGCGACCTGTCCAGAGCCGGAGAAACAGCGCAGAGCTGATTCCCCGCCAATACGGGGGCCGCCCGCCATATCGGAAAAGCAGACACAATGGCCGGTTTCGGAATGCTCGAAATAGTAATAAATGCCTTCTTCCTCACACAGGCGCGAGATGAAGTGCAAATCAGACTCGCCGTACTGCACGCAGTATTCGCGCGGATGGTAGTCGTGAAAACACCTGAAGGCGAACGTTTCCGACGCAAAGCCCCGCTCGTCCAGAATCAGGGTAATGATATCAGGAACGCTTTTCCCCTGAAAAATACGGTGTTCGCGGTTCTGCCCCAGGAACCACAGCCGGGGGACAATGACGCACTGGTAATGCGCAAGATGGTTGCCGCGATGCAGACGCCGCATTTCCCGCACCAGCCCATGCACAAGCCGGGATTGCCCGGAGCGGTCGGCAATGGAAAGCAGCGCCGGAGCGCCGATAACGCCCGTCAGTTCTTCCCCGGCAGAAGGATGAACCGCCTCGACAACAAACTCATAGGGCTTGCAAACGGCTTCGCTGCCGGAAAAGGAATACACCTGAAAATCGGTGCGGCCATTGAGAGTTATGGTAAACCATGCGGTATTGGCGGAAATTGACGGCATCAGGCCCGCCTCCTGGTACTGGGCAGAGCAAATTAACCTTGAAGCTTTTTCAAAGCTGACCTGCTCTGGTTATAGGCTCTTGGTCAAAAAAGGGACTTCATGTTATTGTTCCGGTGGAAGAATCTGCGCTGAATTGACAAAAAATCCTAACGTGAAATTCCTGTGGTTCGATTCAATATCACCAAGCCGAACCCATATTTCATATTCCGCACTGTACCGGGGAAGTCCCTTATAAAAATAAAATATATCATAGGTGAAATGGGCGGAAGCGTACCCCGGCCCAAGCGGGGATACCGGTGTTGACGGCTGCAAATCATGTTTTCTTATATCCGGACAAAATGAATATATTTTTTCATCCTTTACATTTTTCAAAAAAACAACTTGCTTCTCATAACGCATGATCCAGTGCTGATTATCCAGCATAGCCATGAATACAAGAGGAAACTGCACATCATCCCATGTAAAATTCAATATATCATCAGTATTAATTTTTATCTCTGAAGGACAAGTAAGATCAATTCTCAACCCGGGAGATGTCGGAAAATCAGGCAACAGATCATGCAATCTTTGACTGTTGCTTCTCCGTGCGGAAAATTCTGTAGACCAGTCTTCGACAAGACTCTCATATTCACCCTGATAGAGAATATATATTGTATTTTTCACATCTTGCTCCTTTCTCCCGCCCTACATGCAGCAGTTAAGCTTTCTGGACATGGCACGACAATTTTTACAAAAGGAAATACTGTCGGCCGCGCCGAACATCAGGCAGGTTCCGCTTCTTCCATTGTATCCCGATTTACAGTGCGGCCCGATATGCTTGGACAAAACAGGATCATCCGCGGCGGAATACTGGTCATAAAAATCCGCATGTCCGTCAGGGAATCCCCTCTCTCCATTGCAGACCATGCCTATCCAGTGACCTATTTCATGGCCAACTACGATTGGTGCTCTTGAAAGATAATCCTTGACACGCTTGGGAGCGTTCCTGTCCACGGAAAAACGGTGCACCTCGGCCGCGCAGTGGGTGATCCCGCCCCTGAAGCGCCCGGCAAACAGATCGGGGACAATCCTGTATGTGATGAACAAATCCCCCTCACCCGGATCCAGTTGGCTGACATCCACCCAAATATGGGTTGCCAGAAACTCGGATGCTGCTCTGTCATCTGATTTTCTGTCCGAACCACCGCATGTGACCAGATGGCTTATATTCTTTTTCTCATAAGTTGCGTTAATAAGCCATTCATTCTGTCCGTATACCCCTGCGGCTTCATCATAGACGCTGTATGATGCGACAAAAGCGTCCGCGACAGGTATGGATATGGGGCGACAGTTCGGGCCTGCTTTTACCCGCAGAGTCTGTGCGCGAATGTTTTGCACTCCAATGGCACGACATACGGCGGCGGAAGTAATATAGGGAAGCTTTGCCGCCACTGAGGAATCCGCCTTAAGCGCCTTTTTAATTGCAGCACTACTTTTAGAATCGTTAAAGTCAACAAATTCATACCCTTTGATATTTTTCACAGGTAAACTTACGTCAAGGTTAATATAAGACTTTTTGTATTCCGTGACCAAACTGTCCAATGAGCTGAAAGGATCGGATACCGGCTTCCAAAAAACATCCGCGCACAGGTATCTTTGTATCCATAAGTATTTCCAGCAAACGATAGTGCCGTGGGAAAACACTTCTTTTCCCGATTCCACATCAACCGCTTTTACTTTATATTTATTGCCTCCCATACTGTTGATATACAGATCAGAGATGATAACCATTCCCCTGGAATTCGTTGTATATTCTCCGGCGAGATTTTCCCGGAAGGTTACGCTTCTCTGTTTTTCTTGTTCAGAATAACATAAGGCTGCGTCAGCATCTATCGGGATAATCTCCACCCTTACACGTCGAGAGAGCCTGTGTTTAAAGCGTACCACTATACGAGGTTTGCGCCCCAGGCGATCCACATGAGTGATATCGGCATTCCGCCATTTGTCATGCAGCGGCAAATTTACAAACTGTTTCTCTTCAATTCCAAGTATATATGCCTGCTGTTCTTCCCGGATAAACCTGTCTTCGGCAATTCCTGATATTTTTTGTGACACATTTTTATAGTCCGCCATACTGGCACAATGGAGAAATTCCACTTCCAGCTCGACTGCGGGCTTGTTGTCTTTGTCGGACACAGGTTCAGCGCCCTCCTGTCCCGAAGAAGAAGCGATTGCCTCCACCGTTTGCGGATTCTGCGACGCGGCATCCGGGTTATCAGTGAACTTCGCCATCATGGGGCCCACCGGCAGAAGCGGAGCCGCTGAAGCGGCGTTGCCCGGGGTTCCTCCCCCCGCGATATCGAGTCTTCCGCCCTGGGTGTATACGCCGCCCGCATTCACTGTGAGCCAGGAGCCGCCAGCCTTGACCGTCAGTTGCGAACCGGCTTCAAGAATCATCCTTCTGCCGCTTTCGACATGGATTTCTTCCCCGGCCTCCCCCAGCCACTGTTTATCGATTTTGACATGGCTGTCGGCATGCAGGGTGAAATGATCGTCGGCGAACAATTCCGTCTTGCGCGGCCCTTGCAGGCTGATGTGGGTTTCCCCCTTCGTTTCGGCATAGGCGTTGCTGTCCACTGTCTGGTGACGGTCATGCAGGATATGCTTTTCCCAGTCGTTTTTCACATGGATGTTCACGTCCTTTTCGGCGTGAACATAAATTTCTTCCTCGCCCGTCTTGTCCTCGACACGAAACTCGTTGAAGCCGCGCTCGCCTTCCCCGCCGGGCGTGGACATGCTTCTGAACACTGTGCGCGTTCTGTGCCCCGGCAGTTCATAGGGCGGCATACTGTCCGCGTTGTACAAACGCCCGGTAATCAGCGGCCTGTCCGGATCGCCCTCACGAAAGGAAACCATGACTTCATGCCCGACGCGCGGTATGGCGTGGCTTCCGTACTCCGTTCCCGCCCATCCCTGTGCGGGGCGTATCCGGCATGTGGTATGTTCATCCCACCCGCCTTCACGATCCCAGAAAAACTGCACCTTCACCCTGCCATACTCATCCGGGTAAATTTCTTCTCCGGCCAGGCCGGTCACAAGGGCAGTCTGTTCACCAAACAACCGGCGTCTTCGGGTGAACAGCATCCGGCACATAACGGGTTTGTCCGGGAATGGCCGCCAGTTGAACGGAATACCTCATGCCCCGATCCGGGGCTTCATGTTCAAGCACCTGCGGCTGCTCTCCGGAATGGGTAACGGATAATATCCACCATTCTTCATTCACTTCTTCGCGATCATGCCCGTAAATGGAAAACGTAAAACCGGGCAGAAAGCGGGATACATCCGCCCCGGCTTCCAGCCATGTTTGCAGAGAAAGCTGACGATGAAGCTGAATATCCGCATAGCGGGAAGCTTCCGCCAAATCCTGGAAGATATGCGGGTACGCATAGTAATCGGCATTCAGGCCCGGCACTGTGGGAGCTTTATGAAAATCGGATTCCTCAGCCTTGCCTTCCATGATGATTGAGGGGGTGAGGAAATTCCAGTCCCGGTAGACGGCCTTGTCGCTGACGCTTTGCGTATGGAGCGCCGCCCGGGAGATGACCGCCGTGTCGGCGGGCTGCCCCGACCCGGAGAAAAAGCGGATATCGGATTCCCCGGAGATACGCGGCCCGCCGGCCATATCTGAAAAGCACAGGCAATGGCTGTTTTCAGTATGCTCAAAATAGTAATAAATGCCTTCTTCCTCACACAGGCGCGAGATGAAATGCAGATCGGATTCACCATATTGCACGCAGTATTCACGCGGCTTATAGATGGAAAAACACTTGAAGGAAAAGGCTTCGGCGGAGAAATTCTGTTCCCGCAGTATCAGGGAAATAATATCAATGACGGATTTATGCTGGAAAATGCGATGGTTGCGACGCGCGCCGAGAAACCGGAACCGCGGCACAAGGGTGCAGCGATAATGAGTGCGGAAATTGCCGGTATGAACTTGTTCCATCTCCTCTATGAGGCCCCGTGAACGGGTCGGGAGACACCGGAACGATCCGCAATGGTCAGACATGCCTCTCTGCCTATGAGTTCAATGAGACTTTCACCGGCATATGGGCTTACCAGCTCAATTTCAAACGCATAAGGACTGCTGACCCCTTCCACGCCGGAAAAGGAATACACGGAGAATTCCGGGCCGCCGGAAACACTAAACTCAAACCATGTCGTGTTGGCACCAGGTGACGGCATACAGCTCTCCCGTTTCTCGGCTCAGGATTCCAAGTCCTTCCCGGCAAAACGGGAGCGCGCCCGGACTCACAAGGCGCGCTCCCGCAAGTGCGCTACGCCTGGGTAGACATGGCGCGCCAGTCGTCGCTTTCCGACGTGCTGGCGATTTCATGGGTCTTGGTGATCTTCCGATACGTGAAAGAGACGTCCTCAAGATGCGTGAAGCATTCCTGCGAAGGGTCCTGGCAGTTGGGCATATAGGAAGTAATATCCACAATAATGGCATCTTCCAGGGTGATGGTGAAATAGTGCTCCATCGTTCCGGCGGAGGACGTGCGGTAGAACTTCATTTCCACCTTGGGCAGGCGCTCGCCGGCGGTAAGGGCACGGAACATCAGGGGAGAAGACTTGTCCATGACCTTGGTGATTTTCATGGCCTTGTGCACACGCTGCCCTGAAGGCTGGCCGGACTGGGGGTCGCGGGGGAGCATGATGGTATGGCTGTACGCTTCAACCAGGCACTCGTCCTCATGGCCTTCCTGATAGATGTTGCCGACGGAAGACTCGGTAAAGTTGCCGGCAGTGATGAGGCCCTGATGTTCACCTGTTACGGAAAGGTACGCGGGTACGGGCATGACAGATACTCCTGTGGAAAGAGGTTGAATGAAAAAAACGCTCTTTCCTAAGCAAGAGTTGTGCCAAAATTCGAGATAATTATTTCAATATGTTATGACCACCACTACCCGTAATTTTGGACAGCCTTGTCACAGCGCTTTTTGGAAAAAATTCTGTTTTTTATCATAATCATGTAATATCAAACACTATTTTCAGACAGACAACACTGTCACCGACAAAATTGCAAATTCGCGCATCCTTTATAACAACTCTATGATAAATTACGTTTTTTTTGGCTGGACAAGATTGTCACTCTGTTATTTCAACAGGTTGGAAGAAAAATGGACAGCCTTGTCCACCTTGGCATCCCTTGGCTTCTGACGCGCGAGCCTGAACATCATGCTCCGGCCCGATTACTGATCATCTATTTTATATTTAAACACATCCTGCTTGCGCAAAACAGGCCTG
>CAJTSU010000100.1 GCA_910579055.1 uncultured Mailhella sp.
CTGAAGGGGGAGGTCTCAAACCACAAAGGAATTTTTGATGAAATATTTCGGAGTATTAGTGCTTAAAGGAGCGCTGCCCGGTGAATACCATAGCCACCTGGGGGGACGCCTCATTACATGCCGCCACAACTTCATAATCACGCAACGAGCCACCGGGCTGGGCAATGGCCGTCACCCCCTGGGCAATGGCTGTATCCACGCCATCGCGGAAAGGGAAAAAGCCGTCGGAAACCAATACGGAACCGGGCAAACCGCCGCGTTCCCGCCGGGTCTGTTCTTGTATCGCATCCAGAAGTTCAGCCAATTCAGCGTCAGCCGGAGCCTTTTGCTGCAACTCATACAGGGACTGCCCACAACGGCGGAAGGCCAGCACATCTGCATATTTGGTGTACGCCTTGTGAATGGCCAGCTCCACACAGCCCACGCGATCCTGCTCGCCGGTGCCAATGGCTACGGTTGCCCCGTTACGGGCGAAAATGACGGAATTGGAAGTCACGCCCGCTTCCACGGCCCAGGCAAACAGCAAATCCTCAAGTTCCTGCTTTGTGGCACTGCGGGAAGTCACGGTCACGCCGTCCTTGCTCGTCCCTGAAGCCACAATAAAGTCGTCAACACTGCGTATGCGGTTGACGAAAGACTGCTGAAGCACCAGGCCGCCGTCAGCAAGACTCTTGATATCCAGAAATGGAGTGCCGCAAATCTCTTCCAGACGGCCAAGGCCGGGCAGATGCAAAATGCGCAAGTTCTTGCGGGCGGAAATAATATCCACTACGCCCTCTTCAAAATCCGGAGCGGCCACTACTTCAAAATACTGGGAAGCGATAAGTTCCGCAGCTGCTTTATCCAGAGGTCTGTTAAGCACGACCGCGCCGCCGAAAGCGGCAATGCGATCGCACCAGAAGGCGTGATCCAGAGCATCATAAAGATTGTCTGCCCAGGCTGCTCCGCAGGGATTGTTATGTTTGAGAATGGCCGCAGCGGGACGCCTGGCAAGGTACTGCAAAATATTCGCGGCGTTGTCCACGTCAGTCAGATTCGTCTTGCCGGGATGCTTGCCCGCCTGAATCATCT
The DNA here is from genome assembly GCA_910579055.1 of uncultured Mailhella sp. GTDB lineage: Bacteria > Desulfobacterota > Desulfovibrionia > Desulfovibrionales > Desulfovibrionaceae > Mailhella. The sequence continues at coordinate 1,072 of CAJTSU010000100.1, forward strand.
GCCCTTCGGTCAATGCGGAAACAATGCCCTGCCCCGGTCGGCGCCAGCTCTTCCCGGCCACATCGCTTTCCCCTTCCACCAACTCATACAGCGCAGCAGGTTGATCCGGGTTTTCCCCATAACGCAGGCCGCGCACCTCGCCGCCCACATTCCACACGCGCTTACGGTATTTCAGCTCTGTTTTCCCAAGGGTGACGGTCATGGTATCGGGGAAACCGTCCGCCACGATCTGGCGGTACATATCTTTGAGCTCGCTCATGAAATCACTCCGGAGGCTCCGGCGGCAGCCGGGTAAAATTAAAAATACCGCGCGCCTCCATAACGGAGACGGGCATACGGTTCGCCGGGAGAAATCAACATGCCCGACAAGGTTGCTCTTGTACCATAATCCCCGAATGCGGGCAATTTCCATTTGCCGCCGTCACACGATGGGGCTATGGTAGATGCGCCGCCGCGGCTGCTTCGCTGCGGTTCGTCAATCCCATATTGGTATAGGAAACTCCGATGGAACATATGCTGCTGAAAATGGCCCGCCAGCTCGACGCGTTGGATGAAGCCTCGCTGATGGGGCTGTGGGAAAAATACGCGCAGACAGTTAACCGTTTTGAACCCTCCCAGCGCTGGCAGGAAGCTGTCCTTGTGCTTTCCCTTATTCAAGCCAACCACTGGAAAAATCAGCTTTTCAACGTCCAATGGTCCGAACGTCTCCGCTCCTCCCGCCCGGATGCGTCAAACGACGCACTTGACGGCTCTCCTTTTCCCGCGGGGAGTTCACCCTTTTCGCTGGATCTGCCTGATGCCGCGCGCCGTCCCCAGCCGGAAAAACGAGCAAAAGTATTGAGCTTCACGGCGGGAAATAACACCGATGAATAAATCCGCCCCTCTCCAAAGCGCCAGGTAACCGCTGCTTACCTGGCGCTTTGGAGAGGGATTGTATGTTAATGACGAGAACATCGGCTTTGGCAGCCCCTCCTCCATGCCACCTTGCAGACGGCGAAGGTTCGCTGCTCAATGCTCGCTCACACCTCCGACGGTTAACCGCTTATCGACTCAGGTTTTAATGCCGCGCCTACCTTCACAAGGCTCTTCTGTAAAAAACCCGCAGGGTTGTATGTTTCCTTGGCCTGACGCAGACCTTCTTCGCCCATATCCTGTTCGCGGTTGAGAGTCGTGAACTGTTCGGGCGCATGTTGCGCAAAGGCGTTATTAATGGCCTGATACACTCCCTTGTAATCGGGTTGCACTTTTTCAAAGTGCAATACCAGACTGTTTTCATCGAGAGGTTCGCCGATGGTGAAGGCCACCATCCGGTTTTCAACATACAGGGAACCGCCCATGAGTCCGGGTAAACGCGCCCAGTTCCCTACCACACGAAAAATGACATCACTTTCAGCCTGAAGTGACGGGCTGTTGCCGCAGTCGCGCCAACGGCACCATTCTTCCTGCAATTGCAGCACATCTTCAAGCCCGGAAGGGTTTTCCCTTACATCCAGAGAACGATAATCAATACCATAGAGCTTGCGGTACTGATTCACCAGATTCTTTTTCTTGTGAAACTTGTTTCCGCTCAGGGTAGCCAGCTCTTCCCGGTTATACAGGTATTCCCACTGCTCTCTGGTCGCCTCGGCCTCAACCCGCTCTTCCCCCAGGTGCTCCCGAAGCGTCGCCGCGAGTTCATCAGGAACCCGGTGCAATGTCACGCCTGCACGGATTTCCGGGTGCTTTTCCCAGTCAGCCTGCGTCCAGTTTCCCACCGGAGCCCACATGCGGGGAAAAGGCCGGTTCTGGCGAATCCAGCATAAATCATCACGAAGGCTCAGACTCAAACCGTAATATTCAGCCCAGCCCCACAGATTTGTAAAGGTATAATCAGCGGAACGCCGTGGCGTGGCATGGAAAAAAGCCATATAATCATCGTACAGATCAAGCGTGACAGGAATAAAATCAGTATTCAAGTTTTCCTCCAGAGATATCTAGTACCATACAACATTAAATACTTCGTATTCAACGTCAGACTGATGACAAACCCGCTTTGCGGTGTTTGCGCCGTCTAAGCCGCAACGCAGCGTGACAGTGACTCACGAAAATCGCTCGCTCTGCGACGCGGCAAAGCCGCGACCTGCTCACCTTTTTTGTCAGGCTCTGTCATAGAACCGTGTTGATAGCGCTGCGCGGAGCGTATGGTTTTGCTCCGACGCAGCAGGGCAGCGCATTTATACCGCGCCCGCCCTGCGGAGATATCACACCCGCGGCATGTCAGGAACGATTGGCAGTACCGGCAGGGGAAACAGCGCTGCATGAGCGCCGCATGGCGTGCCCCGGCCAATTCTTGCGGAAAAAGACCCAAAGCATCGCCGAAGCCTGAACCATCATGGAAGCCAGCATAGCGGTATATACCCCGCGCGACCCACCCCACACGACATGCGCAAGCACCCAGGCCAGAGGCAGACGCACCAGCCAGATACAGGACGTATTCACCACCAGCGTGTACAGCGTAGCCCCCGCTCCAGTCATCACGCCGTTGAGGATCATACTGCCCACGGTAAACGGCGTGGAGAGAATGTTATAGAACAGATACGACATAATCTGTTCCTGTACAGCCTGATTGGGAGAAAAAAAACGGGCCAGAGCATCCATGAAGCACCACATGCACGCCCCTGCCATACTCATGCACAACACGCCCAAAACCGTGATCGCCAACCCGGTACGTCTGGCTTCAGTTACCTTACCCGCTCCGAGCAGATTCCCCACCATAATGGCGGCTGTCATATTGAATGCCACAGCGGGCATAAACAGCATGGATTCTACACGAATCCCAGCGGTCATTCCCGCCAGTTCATCCACACTGTCCGGCAGTGCCGCCATAATCACGAACAGGGAAAGATAGCCCCCCTGCCAAAGAAATTGCGTTAACAGGGCGGGCAGGGAAACTTTAAGCAGGTAGGGGGCGGCATGCCTCACCCAGGCAAGGGGCGGCAGTACTCGCGGCGACATCAGCCTGGTTCGCAGCAAGAGAAGGAGCATCAGCACAGCGCCGGTGCACACGGCGACAAACGTAGACCAGGCAATACCGGACGCGCCATAGGCAGGCAGTCCCCCTAACCCAAGCCCGAAACCAAGATCTCCGAACACATTGATCAGACAGGCGGCAATCACCACAAACAAAGGCATTAACACATTACGGCTGGCCCTGAACAGGACAGACCCCACATTCATGACATACTGCGCGGGCAAGCCGAGCAGCAACATATGATAGAAAAAACGGGTAATATCCTCGAGCCCGGCGGGCACATAGAGCAGGCCAAGCACCATGCGTCCGCCCAGATACATGGAAACGCTGAGCAGCAGACCGAACACTATGCCAAGCACCATGACAAGCCCGACGTAACGCTGTACGCGCCCACGCCGCCCTGCCCCCATGGACTGACTTACCGCGGCCATGGCTCCTGCCCCCAGCGACATGCCGAGCACCATGAGGAAGGCCTGAATTTGAGTGGAAAAGCCGATTGCCGCCTGCGTGCCGGAATCAATACGCCCGGCTACCCATATATCGGTCAGGCCGATAATCATGGCACACAGCATTGTCGCCGTCTGGGGCCAGACCAGGCTCCAGATGGAGACAATGGGAAGAGTACGGAGAAAAGCCCTCAGTTCAAAGCGCATAGCGTGGACGCGAGATCGTCCAGCGTCTCACGACGACGGATCAGCCGGGCCGCGCCGTCTTCACCGATGAGCAGCTCTGCCGGGCGCAAACGGCTGTTATACGTGGATGCCATGACGTAACCGTAGGCTCCGGCGTCCAGCATGGCCAGCACATCCCCCTCCCGCAGGCGGGGCAGCAGACGTTTGGGAGCCAGAATATCGCCGGATTCACAAATGTTTCCCACCACAGTCTGCTCCACTACGTTCTCGTCAGGCTCCCCCCCCTCACGGTATACCTCCACATCATGGAAGGCATTGTATAACATGGGGCGGGCCAGCACATTGAAACCGATATCTGTGCCTGCATAGACAGCATTTCCATTATTCTTGACTGCGTTCACGCGCCCGAGCACAAGGCCGCATTCCGCAACGATGTACCGCCCCGGCTCAATATAGAAGCGCCCTTTATACCTGAATTTGGCGCTCCACTCGGAAATACGGCGGTGCAACAGCGTACCGAATTCTGCCAGAGCAAGGCGTTTTTCCCCTTCATATTTATGATAGGGGATGCCGAATCCACCGCCGAAGTCGATCAGCTCAGGCGTTACCCCTTTCTCCATCAAACGCGCAGCCAAGCCGAGCAGCACGTCCATGGCCGCGACATAACTTGCACCCTCCATGAACAGGGAGCCGATGTGCTGGTTGAGCCCGATCAAACGCAAATTATGCCTGGCGGCAATGGCAAGGGCGTCGTCCAGCAATCCGGGGTCGACGCCGAACTTGGTATCTTTTCCTCCGGTGACCACCTTGGCGCTATGCCCGACACCGATGCCCGGGTTGAAACGGATCATTACCTTTCCCCCCGGATTGACGCGGCCATAAAGCTCCAGTTGGGACAGGGAATCCACACTGACCAGCAGCCTGTTGTCCACGGCATTTTTCAACTCGGCGGCATCCACATTGTTGCAGACATACAATATCTTATCCGGAGTGAACCCCGCGCGCAGATTGAGATAAATTTCTCCGGGCGACATGGCGTCCACGACGCAGCCTTCCTCACGAATAATGGACAGAAGCGCAGGGTTGGTATTCGCTTTGGCCGAATAGTTTACAAAAAAGCCGGGATGAGTGGAAAGGCTGACAAGTTCGCGGCAGCTCTGACGAAGAATACGTTCATTATAGACATACAAAGGCGTCCCAAAACGGGTCGCAAGTTCAAGCGGATTTTCCCCGCCGAAAAAATTCACGCTGTCGGTATATGTGGAACGGACATTGGGCATACATGTGTTCCTGCACCGGGCAAAACCGGCGTCTGCGCAGAGGTGGGAAAAACAGGGCATTTTCTCGTTGAAATTGATTCGTTCTGGAAATCAACGCGGTGGAGAAGGAAAACGCTCCCCCTCCACCGCTGAAAAGTCGGAAAGCCCGTTACACGGCCTTGTCTGTCCAGGTTCACCAGCCCGGGCATGCTATGCTTTCACCCGCAACATACCCGGGAGCGAACCAGGAAAGGACTATTTTTTCAGCCAGGGCATCATGGAACGCAGTTTGGCTCCCACCTGCTCAATGGGATGTTCGGCGTTCATGCGGCGCATGGCCTTGAACTGAGGATAGTTCATGCGGGCCTCCACGAGGAAATCGCGGGCAAAGGTGCCCTGTTGAATTTCCTGCAACACCCGTTTCATTTCGGCCTTGGTTTCCGCAGTGATCAGGCGCGGTCCGGTGCGGTAGTCGCCATATTCAGCGGTATTGCTGATGGAGTAACGCATCTTGCCCATACCGCCTTCATACATGAGGTCAACAATGAGCTTCATTTCATGCATGCATTCAAAATAGGCCATTTCAGGCTGGTACCCGGCTTCCACCAGAGTCTCGAATCCCGCCTTGATCAGAGCGGTGACACCGCCGCAGAGCACGCATTGTTCGCCGAAGAGGTCGGTTTCCGTCTCTTCACGGAATGAAGTTTCAATAACTCCGGAACGGGTGCCGCCAATGCCCTTGGCATAGGCGAGAGCCTTCTGAAGAGCCTGACCGCTGGCATCCTGATATATCGCAACAAGGCAGGGAACACCGCCGCCTTCCACATAGGTGCGGCGTACCAAATGGCCGGGGCCCTTGGGCGCGATCATAAAGACGTCTACATCCTTGGGCGGCTCAATCTGGCCGAAATGGATGTTGAAACCATGCGCGAAGAGCAGAGCCTTTCCCGCCTTGAGGTGCGGCTTAATGTCCTTTTCATAAACAGCGGCCTGGTGTTCATCAGGCAACAGAATCATGATCAGGTCAGCCTTTTCGGCTGCTTCAGCGGCGGAAACAGGTTCAAAACCGTGTTCCTTGGCCAGTGCATAGTTGGCGCTGCCGGGGCGCTGCCCGACAATGACATTAACCCCGGAATCCCGCAGATTCTGGGCATGAGCATGGCCCTGGCTGCCATAGCCGAGAATGGCGACGGTCTTGCCTTTGAGCACCGAAAGGTCGGCATCCTGATCATAATAGGCTTTCATGGAATCCTCCGAATGGTAAACCGCAACGCGCGGCGAAATGCCGCGCGATCGCGAAAAGCAATATGTTGCGGAGAGCCGACGCTGTCAAGCGTTCCGGTACACTCCCTTCCGGAGTTTAATCTACGCTCTGCAACGCTCGGCGCATAGCCACTGTTCCGGTACGAGCGATTTCCTTGATGCCGAATCGGGTCAGCAGGGTAAGAATGGCTTCCAGCTTGTCGTGCGAGCCCGTAGCCTCAATGGTGAATTCACTCAGGCTCACATCCACCACCTTGCAACGGAAAATATCCACAATGCGCAAAATCTCGCTACGTTTGCTCTCTTCCGCATTGACCCGAAAGACGACCATTTCCCGTTCCACCACAGCGCTGTCGGCAAATTCCACCACTTTAATCACGCTCACCAGCTTACGCAGTTGCTTGATAATCTGCTCAATAATCTGCGCGTCGCCGTGCGTAGCAATGGTCATGTGCGATACGGATGGATCAAGCGTGGGGGCCACGTTCAGAGATTCAATATTGAACCCGCGTCCGCTGAAAAGCCCGGCCACACGAGAAAGCACCCCAGGCTCGTTTTCCACAAGAACCGATAAGACCTGACGCATGAAAAACTCCTTGATTTCCGCCTTGAAGCGAAAAATGCGCGTAACTGCTCAGACTGATGTTTTAATCCACAGTCGCCCCATCCGCCGGCTGACTCCGCAGCCGAGGATAGGCAGCGTTAGAGCGTTTTGCATTTGAAAATATCTACCAGCCAGATGTTCCGGCTCGCAGGCTTCACGCCTCCACCGGAGCTTAACGCCGCAAGTGAATTGCGGCTGCTCCGGTGTCGCGGCGGAGTCTGCTCTGTTCGACTCCGTAGAGCATGTCATGAGCGAAATGCTCTAAAAGGCGGGTTGCTCTACACCAGCAGCATTTCATCCAGCGCGGCCCCTGCGGGAACCATCGGATACACGTTCTCTTCCTTGGCCACCCGCACGTCGATAATGGCGGGAGCGGGGGAAGCCAGAGCCCTGGGCAGAACGCTTTCCAGCTCGTCAACCGTGGAAATGCGATATCCTTCCGCACCATAGGCTTCGGCCAGCTTCACAAAATCGGGCTGTCCTTCTTCCAGACAGGTAAAGCTGTAGTTATGTTCATAAAACAATTCCTGCCACTGGCGTACCATACCGAGATAGGAGTTGTTCAGGATCAGTATTTTGACAGGCAGTCGATTGCACACCGCCGTCATCAGCTCCTGAATATTCATTTGGATGGAACCGTCGCCGGCAATGTCAATGACGAGTCTGTCGGGCAGTGCAAACTGAACCCCAATGGCTGCGGGCAGACCGTATCCCATAGTGCCAAGGCCGCCGGAAGTGATAAAAGTGCGCGGTTCGGTTATGGTCAAGAATTGCGCGGCCCACATCTGGTTCTGACCTACTTCCGTGGTATACACGGCCTTGCCTTCAGTAATGCGCTGCACTGCCTCGACCACCTGCTGGGGTTTGAGTCCGTCTGCATCCTTGCTGTAGGTAAGGGGGCGGGCGTCATGCCACTCCCGCAACTGATTAATCCACTCCGCATGGGAAGCGGCCCAGTCATGCGGATGTTCCGCATCGCGGGCCCTGAGCACTTCATGCAGACCGTCCAGAGACATGGCGCAATCGCCCACCACCGGCACATCTACTTCCACATTTTTGCGAATGGACGTGGGATCGATATCAATATGAATAATTTTCGCTTTGGGCGCGAAGGTGGCCAGCCTGCCCGTGACGCGGTCATCGAAACGCGCCCCGGCGGCAATAATGAGGTCAGCCTTGTTCACTGCTTTATTGGCAGCGTAGGTGCCATGCATGCCCAGCATGCCAAGGAACAGGGAGTCATCTCCCGCAAAAGCCCCCAGGCCCATGAGCGTTGAGGTCACGGGAATGGAAAAATCATGGGCGAGACGACGCAATTCCCTGGAGGCGTCAGAGCTGATAACTCCGCCTCCCGCCAGAAGAAGAGGACGCTCGGAAGCGGCCATGAGGTCGGCTGCACGGCGCAATTGATTGAGATTAGGGCGATAGGTGGGATTATAGGACCGCATGCGTACTTCTTCAGGCCAGACGAATTCGATGCTTTGCGTCATAAGGTCCTTGGGGAAGTCGATAAGGACTGGACCGGGGCGCCCGGAACGGGCCAGGTGAAAGGCCTCGCGCACAGTCAGCGCCAGGCGCTTCAAATCCTTGACCAGAAAATTATGTTTGGTGCACGGGCGTGTAATGCCCACGATATCCACTTCCTGAAAGGCATCATTGCCAATGAGATGAGTATGCACCTGCCCGGTAATGGCGACAACAGGAATAGAATCGGCGTAGGCAGTGGCCAGACCGGTCACAATATTGGTAGCGCCGGGGCCCGACGTAACCAGACAAACGCCCACCTTGCCGGATGCACGAGCATACCCGTCGGCAGCATGAGCGGCACCCTGTTCATGCCGTACCAGAATATGTCGGAGAGTCTCATCACGATTAAGATCGTGATAAATATCCAGCACGGCCCCGCCGGGGTAACCGAAAACAATATCCACACCCTCACGCTTCAAGCATTCAAGAAGAATGCGCGCACCTGTCATCTTCATGTCGACCCTATCCTCAAGGCAAGAAGAACCCTTTTCCACGCATGTACAAACACGTGGAAAAAACTGACAAAATATCTTTTCCGGACGGGAAGCCCCATGCTCCTCGCCCCCTGTCCGTGAAAAATCGTATCCGGCCTGTCAGTACAGCCCACCCGTATTCCCGGAACCTGAAGGTATTTTGTAAAAAAGCAGCCCGCACGCCGACAATCCGGCGCACGGGCGTTAAACCGCCTACATATTGCGGTATTTGTCGAGCATGACATGCAAGCGGGTCTTGCCGTCAAGCTTCTGCTTCTTGAGAGCTTTCGCTTCCTGCTCTTCCGCAGGAGTCTTGAACGGCTTGGCTTCCAGCTTTTCAAGCTGCTTTTCATAGAGCATATGCTCTTCCCACAAGGACTTCAATTCCGGATCGGTGGAGGCATACTTTTCAAGCAGTTCGAGCTCTTGTGCTTCCATAGGGCAGACTCCGATGTGTTGGGGTTATTGCCGTGAGCCGCAAGTTCATGCGGCTCTTTCCTTATTTTGCTACTGAAAACCGGCCCCCGAAACAACATCATGGGGGCACTGGGAAGGTTTAATCCGCAGCAATTACAACCCTCGACCAAACTGGTAAAGGGACGTAATCACCACACCATTAAAAAGCTGAAGAATCAAGAGCACCACCAAGGGCGACAAGTCAAAACCGTTGATGAAAACAAAAGGAAAACGCTTGCGGATACGGTAATACAACGGTTCTGTCAAAGAACGCAGCACACGTACGACGGGATTGTACGGATCGGGATTTACCCACGACAGCAACGCGGAAATGATAATGACGATCGTATACAGGTTAATGACGGTATCCAGCAATTTGGCCACTGTCACCAAAAGATTGCCCACCACGAACATGTGCCCTCCATCTAGTACGGTGTACCGTAGAATGCTTCACATTCAATGGTACAATCGCTTTGCCGAAAATGCGGTTTCAGCTCGCTCACGGCGGCTACGCCGTCGCGCCCGGCTTGCGCCTGACGGCTCGTACTCCGAAATATTTCATGTTGCGGAGCACAAGAGCAGATTAGCTTTGAAGTCATGCATGCTGACCAGCCTGTTTCAACCGGAAAAGCTCACTCGGAGCCCGGGCGCGCGCCAAACGCACATCCATCCAACCGGGAAAACCGTTGAGCATACCCTTCCGGCTGTGCCGAGAAAACGCAGCCGGGCATACTCAAATACTTCCCGATGATTCTCCTTCAGCTCTTACGCGTCAGAATTTCACCGGCCGCACATTTTGTCAATCCCGCAAAATTGATAAGGATTCAACAATGGCAACGCAACGCCTTGATTCCTTCGCGGAACAAGACCTCAACCCGGTCGGGCGGGGTCACGCTCAACACCATGCCGACCCCAAAACTGGGATGATCCATCAGCGAGCCAAGAGGAAAGGCCCCATCCATAGCATAATTTTTTGGCGTGCCGGGATTACGGGCCACGGCGTCCTGCCACTGGCGTTCCAACTCTTCGCGCATTTTCGCGCTCTGCTGTTCGGCGCGGCTGATCTTCGGGAGCCGTTGTGCAGCGGTGGATTTGGGCACTGAGGCCACAGCCTGTTCCATACGGGTTCTGGTGCTGCTGCGATTCAACACCGCCGCGCCCCGTTCCTGACCGGACTGCACGCGCAATGGACGTTCCTTGACTGGACGCGCCTTGTTTTCTGCGGGATAATACTTGTGTACACTGCCGCATGCGCAGCATTCTACCTTGGCGACTTCACCGTCAACCACCACCACAACAACATGACCCGTTATATCACGACAGCGCGTGCAACGGGCCTCAATTCTCTGACCAGGTGAATAGGGGGATGCCATTGTCCTTCTCCGTAAAAAATAAGTCCTTTGCGAATCTACTCGGATGAGGCGGCTTAGGCAAGCGCCTCCGGCCCCGATCCAGCGACACTTTCAGAATAAATTATACCGTGCGCACTCTTTGCTCTGATGCCGATGTAAAATTGCGCGCCGGCCCCCCCGGACAATCATGTTCCGTTTTTTCAGGACATAAACAATAACACATCCTCTCTTGGAGACGGCAATGCGCGGACAGCTGTTACAAATCAACGAAGAAAATGCTGAGCTTATTCCTTTTGAGAAAGGAGAGGCTCTACTGGCGGACAGAAATAATCGAACCATCCCCCTGCTCTGGATGCACCTGGAACATGCCAGTCCTGAGGAATGGGGAAATCTGCTGACGACGCTGAAATTGCGTGACGAAGACAAAACGTACGCCATGCAAACCCGCCACTTTCCTCAAGCGGCAGAGCTTGCCGTCGGAGGACTTGTACTGCGTATGCCCCTGCGTATTTCCCGCAATGGCGTAAAAAAGGAAGACAGGTTACGGTATCTGACCGTGATCATGCTTCCCCAGTTATTAATCAGCAGGATTCAGGGCCAGACCTCTCTCTTGAAAAGAGCAGGCAATCGTTTACTGGAAGACGAGCAGCCTGCCATTACAAGTTCAGCGGAGCTCCTTCTTTATCTTTTGGAAATCATCCTGGAAACGGAGGTCAACCATCTGCTGCTCGCCCGCAATGGGGTCGCGCATCTGGCTGCCGCGGCGGAAAACGATATTGACAGGCTGGACAACCGCAAGCTGGCCCGCTTCCACCGCCGGGTAAGTATCCTTGCTGGACAGGCTGAAGAAAAACTGTTCTGCCTCACTCTGCTCGCAAGTCTGTTGGCCCGCGGCAAAGCATTCGACTCCATGCGCCCGGGGATCACCGAACAGGTCGATGCACACAAGCATTTACTTCGCAGTCTGGAACGCGTTCAGGACCGCATTAGCGAACTGATGCGCCTGACGGACTCCCGTTCCCGGCAGCAGACGGAACAGCGCCTACGCGTCCTGACCATCATCTCCGGGATTTTCATGCCGTTGACCTTTATCACCGGACTTTACGGCATGAATTTTCCCAGTATGCCATTTTTGGAAAACAGATGGGGCTTCTGGCTCGTTGTGTGCAGCATGCTGGGGTTGGGAGCCGGACTTATCACCTTTTTCCGAAAGCGCGGCTGGTTTGACTAGTGCCTAATTGCAAAAATAAGGATATGAATATATGGTGCTTCCAAAACGGG
>CAJTSU010000101.1:0-6923 GCA_910579055.1 uncultured Mailhella sp.
CTCTGTCAAACACTTTTTTCAACTTTTTTTCCATTTTTTCCTCTTTATTTTTTTTCTTCATTTTTATCACACGGTTATAACAGCAACTTTTTTTTATGCCCCCCCTGCTTGGTTCATTCAGCCAGGGGCGGGGGGGGCCGGGAGGCATACGCTCAAAAAGAAGGCGGAAAAGGGCGGAAAACATCCCCCGTTTTCCTTTCCCGATTGCCGTTCCGACCATTCCGGGATAATTTAGAAGCACCTGAACACGGCATGCCGTACCGGCACGCCGCAAACTCCAGAAAAAAGGAGCTTTTATGAAAAAAATTCTGATGCTCGTGGGCGATTTTGTGGAAGACTACGAAGTGATGGTTCCTTTCCAGATGCTGCAAATGCTCGGCTACGAAGTACATGCCGTATGCCCGGACAAGAAGTGCGGCGATACGATCAAAACCGCCATTCATGATTTTGAGGGCGACCAGACCTATACGGAAAAACGCGGCCACAACTTCGCCCTGACCTATGATTTCGACAAGGTGAACAGTGCCGATTACGCAGGTCTGGTCATTCCCGGCGGGCGCGCCCCCGAATACCTGCGCCTTTATCCGCGCGTACTCGACATCATCCGCGAATTCGATACGGCCCAAAAGCCCATCGCCGCCATCTGTCACGGCCCGCAACTTCTGGTTTCGGCCGGTGTCATCAACGGGCACACCTGCACCTGCTATCCGGCGGTGAAACCTGACGTGGTGGATGCCGGCGGAACGTGGGCCGACGCCAACGCCACATTCACCAATGCCGTCACCGATGGGAATCTGGTCACAGCTCCGGCCTGGCCCGCCCATCCTGAATGGATTGCCGCCTTTGTCAAACTGCTGGGCGCGAAAATCAGCATCTGAAGATTCAGATTGAGTTTCCGGGCCGTGTCTGCCTTTCCCCGGCGGACACGGTCTTTTCCTCCCCTCCGCAAAGCTTGTCTTCCCGCAAAGTGCGCAAGTGCAGATAGACCGTATTACGGGATACTTCCAGACGTTGCGCCACAAAGTCCACAGCCCCCCGCACGTTGAATGCCCCCAGCGCTTCCATCCGCGCTATTACTCTTTTAACGCGTTGCTTGGCGTTTGTTTTCTTGCCTCTGTTTTCCCCCTCCAACGCCTTTTCCAGGCTTTTCACCAGGAAACGTGAAGAATCACCGTCAAAGTGACGGGGAATTCCCTCTTCTTCCGCATCTGTTTTTATGCGGAATGTATCAACAAAATCCGCCAAGGGCATATCCATATCCACATTTAGGCCCAAGTAGCCGATGAGTTTGGTTCCATTAAAAATACCCACATTGCTGTTCCTCAGACGGCGGCCATCACTGGAACGTATTTCCCGGCATCGCGGCTTCTCATCCGGCGTTTCTGAGCCAAGCCATGCGTGTTTTTCAAGAAACTCCAGGCCATCGGGCATTACCGGCTCCCCCACATAACGATGGGAAATATGTCCGTTCGCCAGTGCGACGACTGTAGCGTGCGGTTCCTCCAGAGAGGCCAGCACAACCTGGCAAAATGGTCCAAGCGCAGCCCCCAGGGCCTCCACCACCGGCCGGTAGGAATCCAGCACGGCCCGATCCGCTTCAGTAAATCGGCACGGCCGAAATTTTACGACGCCCTTTTTCATCAATTTCCCCTTAACAATACCGCGCAGGGTATCTGATGTTCCCCTGTGCCGCCCATGGCTTGGAATAAATACTAAAAAAAAATTCATTATACAACTCTACGATTTTTCTGGTTTTTCTGTATAAACTGAAAAATATTAACATTAAACTTGTTGACATTCCCCTTTAAAACCAAAATACTGAATAAAAGTTCAGTATAGAACTCAAATCTGCCTTTTTAACGCAAGGAGGAAGAATGTTGCGAGGAATGCTGACTGCGGCGGCGCTGGCCGCCCTTCTCATGCCGGGATCGGCCTGCGCGGCCCCCACGGTATTTCCAACCGGGACAACCATTTACAAGCCGGACAAGTGCTGGAACGGGTACACCGTGCTTTCCAACGTCATGTTCGGAGAACACCGGCTGCATCGCGGCGTGCCGCTGTATGACATGAATGGAAACAAGGTGCATGTGTGGAAAGACGTGGTGGGCTTTCCGCCTTTGGTCATGCCCGGCGGCAAACTGCTGGCTGCCAAGGTTCATGAGCCGGTTCCCCAACTCGGAGGGGACATGCTGGTTGAACTGGATTTCGACAGCAATGTCATCTGGTCATACGACGGAGGCACGGAAAAGGAGCGCAAAGATCCCAAAACAGGGAAAACCGTCAAGGTACGCTCGGTGCAACAGCATCACAATCTTGTACGCTGGCCCCAGTCCGCGGGGTATTACGCGCCCGGCCAGGATCCCGATCCGCAGGGCGATACCCTGTTCGGTTCCTATATCGCCAGCCGCGCCGTGGGCGCTCTGGAATCCACCAAGCGGGGAACCGCCTCGGTCAATTCCAATGACCTCAAGGTAGTCCTCACCCACGACAAGCAGATTTCCTGGACATGGAATACCGCTGACTATATCAGTGACACCCTGCGCACGGCGGGCAGGCCGAACCCGGACGGCTCGCCCACTCTGGGCGGCAACAGCCTGGCCTGGCTCGGGCCGAACAAATGGTTTGATCAGGGCGATCAGCGTTTTCATCCGCGCAATCTCATTATGAACAATTACAACGACACTATTTATATTGTCGATCACAAGACCGGCAATGTGGTGTGGCAATTGGGGCCGGACTATTCCAAGTACCCGCAGCTCGCCAAGCTTGGGTTGCAGCTTACCCAATTCCAGAGCACCTTCGGCGGACAGACGGGGGGCATGCTTCACCACGCCCACATGATCCCGCGCGGTTTGCCGGGTGAAGGCAATATCCTGGTGTTCAACAATGGCGGCAACTATTCCATCGTCACGGAGTTCAATCCCGTTAGTCTGGATGTGGTTTGGGAATACAGCGGACTGGAGATCGGATACTGCGAATCCCATTCTCTCGCACATTACTTTTTCAGCCCGGCTATCAGTTCCGCCCAGCGCTTGCCCAACGGCAACACCCTGATCACAGAAGGCGACGGAGGCAGAATCTTTGAAGTGACGCCGGATCGCGAAACCGTATGGGAATTCATCAACCCGGAATACGATTGGCCCGGTCTGGGATGGGGTAGAAAAACGGCTGAACCGAAGATGACCAACATGGTATACCGCGCCTATCGGATACCCTATGAATACGTGCCGCAACTGCCTGTGCCCGAACAGCACCCGGTGCTGCCCGCTGCCAATACGGAATTCAGCATCAAGCCCGAGCCTGAAACTGTAGCGTATGACAGAACGGCCCAGGACAAGGTCAGAGACTCTGCCAAGCAGTTCCATGATGATATTGATAACGCCGAAGTGCTGAACTTCCGCAGTTATTAAGGAAATGCTGATTAAAGCGTTACCTGCGGTCTTGCGGAGCAAGACTGCCCGCAAGCTGATTTGTTCGCAGGCTGTGTTGTAAAACCATAGCGTGTTCGCAAAATACATCAGCGGTTCCACAGAGTCTCTTTTCGGGACTCGCCCCGCCGCAGAAGCACTCTCCCTCTTCTGCGGCGGCTTCCTCTCATTCAAGCCACGGATCACGCCATGCAAGACTTGCTCTCGTCTCACGCGCCGTTCATGGAAGACACCAGCAGCCGCGTCAAACTTCAACCATCCACTGCCGTTCTGCCTCTGCTCTATGCCGTTTCGGGCGCATGCAGTCTTATTTATCAGCTTGTATGGGTAAAACAGCTCTGTCTGGTCTTCGGCTCAGGCTTTACTGCCGTCAGCGTGGTCACTGCCGTTTTTTTCCTGGGTCTGGGGCTGGGCGGCTGGTGGGGCGGAGGGCTGGCCTCCAGGCTAACCCGGCCGCTGCGGGCATACGCCATTGCCGAAGCGGGCATCAGTGTCTGTGCCCTGCTGATACCGCATGTCATGGAGCTGGCAGAGTTCGTTTACGCCGCATGGTATCCCGCTGTCGGCGAAAGTCTGCGCCAAACGGCGTTTATCCGTTTACTTCTGTCCGCCTGCATTCTGTTGCCACCCTCGGTGCTCATGGGGGCCACCGTACCGCTCATTATCCAGTCTTATTCCCGCCGGACGGAAAAACTCGGCAGAGACACGGGTCTTATCTATGGCATGAACGCTTTTGGCGCGGGGCTGGGCGTATGCGCGGCCGGCTGGTTCCTGTTCCGGTATCTCGGTCTTTTCCACTCCAACCTTTTGGCGGCGGTTCTGAATGCGGTGGTGGCTCTTTGTGCCCTTCAACTTTCCCGGCATGAAGCGCCTGCTTCTCCATACAAAACCACCCCCGCCCCGATCCGGTTCGTAAAGACCGGCCTGCTGCTCCCTGTCTTTGCCCTCTCCGGCTTTTTATATATTGGCTATGAGCTGACCTGGATGCGATATTTCCAGCTTTTTTTCCGGGACTCCATTTACCTTTACTCTTCCTGCATCGCCGCCGTTATCCTTGGCACAGCGATGGGGGGCGCGCTTGCGGGCCGTCCGGCAGATCGCTTTTCCCCTCGCGGTGTTCTCGGTACACTGTTCGCGGCATCCTCACTGCTGCACGCGGGTATCATGGCATTGTTCACGCAATGGCACCGCCCGATTGTTCTGCTGGCCTCCCGCTATCCTTGGCTTGAAGCGGTATTCATTTTTTCCGCGATGATTCCCCCTTTTCTGTGTATGGGAGGCAGTTTTCCCGCCGTAACCCGCGCCATCGGAGGTTCGCCGGAGGCCATCGGGCGTGCCGCCGGCCGTGTCTATACTGCCAATACCCTGGGCAGTCTGACGGCTTCGCTGTGCACGCCCTTTTTCCTGCTGCCCATGCTGGGGCTGGATGGAGTTATGCGCTTGTTCCTGCTCTGCGGAATCGGCTGCGCACTTGTCATCTGGTTAACCCGCGCACTCCTCCCCTTCCCGAAAAAGTATGCCGTCATGCCCTCGCTGCTTGCCGTCAGCCTCGCCCTGCCCCTTCTTATCCCTTTCAGCCATTTGAATCCCCACACGCCGGACGCCGAAAGAGGAATGGTTGCTGCGATCCTGGAACGCATGAAGGGGAATGGCGAAGTAACGGAAATCCGCCAGGGTGTCCTGGGCACCAATTGGGCGGTCAAAAGCTCCCGTGGGCAAACCATCCTGTATGAAAATCTCGTGGCCTTCAGCCGGGGAGGTTCCCCCAGTTTCATTGTGCAGGGTTTCATCCCCTTGCTGCTTATGGAAAAGACGCCGGAATCCTTGCTCGGGCTTTGTTTCGGCGGAGGATTGACCTACCGCGCGGCTATGCTCTTTCCCGAAATACAACACATTGATCTGGTGGATATTTCTTCCGGCAATGTGGACATGGCGCTCCGGCTTATGGAAGGCAACGCGCCGCTTCGTTCCGACCCCCGCGTCCACTTTCACATCGACGATGCCTTCAGCTTTGTCAAATATTCCCGGCACCTTCACGATCTGATTCAAATTGATTCCAACCCGCCGTTTTACAGCCACAGCTGTGCTACGCTCTACAGTCGGGAATTTTATGATCTGTGCCGTTCCCGTCTTGCGCCGGGAGGCATGTTCACCCAGGTTTTACCCGTCAAGCAGCTCACCAGGGCAGAAATGCAAAGCATTTTACACACCTTTGGCTCTGCGTTTCCGTACGTCCTTTTATGGTGGAATGACCTTGATCCCCTTATGATCGGTTCAAATGCCCCTTTCCGGCTTGATCCCGCCCGCATTGCCCGACGCCTGGAACGCCCGGCCGTCAAGACAGCGTTACAACAGTATTCCGGTGAAGCCAAATATGATTCTCTCGGGCATTTTCTGTCCGGCTTGCTGCTGGTCGATGAAGGTTTCCGTTCCGCCGGAGCAGGCGGCCGCCTGAATACCGTAGACAAAAACTATCTGGAATACAGTTCCACCCCGCAGGCAGCTCTTGATGCCATCCCTCTGCTGCAACAATACCTGTGTACCTGGGATGACGCCTCCAAGCTGCTGCAGGGCCAGGATATCTTCCGAACGTATAATGCCCGGTTGGAAGCGCGGCGTACATTCCTCATGGGCCTTTCTCAGCGCCGGATCATGCTGAGCCGCCTGCGGCTCTGACAGCCTTCCCCACGTTCGGGAAAAGCCCTGTTCTCTTCCCTTGCGGGCTGGAGCGCTTTTGCATAAAATAAAAATCTTACGCGTTCGGATAAGCGCCGAACGCGCATTCGCTCCCACATTCAGCAAAGGATTTTCCCATGAACTTCAAGGGCAAGGCGCATAAGGTCGGGGATCATATTGATACCGACGCGATTATCCCCGCACGTTTTCTGGTGACCACGGATGCCGCCAAACTGGGCGAAAACTGCATGGAAGGGCTGGAACCCGGCTGGGTGAAACGCGTGACCCAGGGCGACATTATGGTCGCAGGCCGTAATTTCGGCTGCGGCTCTTCCCGTGAACATGCCCCGGTTGCCATTCTCGGCGCGGGCATGCCCGTGGTCATCGCGCACAGCTTCGCCCGCATCTTCTACCGCAACAGCTTCAACATGGGGCTGCTTCTGCTTGAAGTGGGCGATGACGTGGACAAAATCCATGACGGCGACGAACTGGATATCGACGCCGCCGCAGGCGTCATCCACAATCGCAGTACCGGCGAGGCTATCCCCTTCCCGCCCCTGCCCCCCTCCATGGCTGAAATCCTGAACAAAGGCGGCCTTGTGCCCTACGTCCGGGAACGCATGCAAAGCGCATAGGATATGTATTGGGGAGGGGGAAGGGGGCTTTTTGAAAAAAGCCCCCTTCCCCCTCCCCAAACCCCACCCCCATCCCGCAAAAACTTTTATATTGGGTGCGGGCTGGCTTGCCAGGCAGAAACGCAGGAAACGCTTTAATCAGCGTTTCCTCAGACTGATGACAAACCCCGCTTCGCGGCGTTTG
>CAJTSU010000101.1:7015-10039 GCA_910579055.1 uncultured Mailhella sp.
TTCCTGATTTCCGGGGCTGCCGACTTTGTCAGCAGCCTCAGGAAACGCTTTAATCAGCGTTTCCTTAATAAATTTAGCCCTTCCCGATAAGAAAAAATTTTGAAGGGAGGGGTACGGGGAGGGAAACTTTTACAAAAGCTTCCCTCCCCGTTAAACTCATACTAAAAAGGTTTTTCCATGAAAAAGCACATCTGTGTAATGCCGGGAGACGGCATCGGACCGGAAATTGTAGAAGAAGCTCTGCGCGTGCTGAACGTCACGGCACAAAAATTCGGCCACGAATTTACTACGGAAGAAGCGCTTATCGGCGGTTCAGCCATTGACGCCACGGGTCCCCCCCTGCCGGAAGCAACGGTGGAAGCCTGCAAAAAAGCGGACGCCGTGCTGCTCGGCGCGGTGGGCGGCCCCCAATGGGATAGCCTCGACCCGGCCATCCGCCCGGAAAAAGGCCTTCTCGGCATCCGCAAAGCCCTCGGACTGTTCGCCAACCTGCGTCCGGCCACGCTCTTTCCCGAGTTGGCCGGAGCCTGCCTGCTGCGTCCGGACATCGTGGGCAAGGGGCTGGATCTCATTGTGGTGCGCGAACTGACCGGCGGCATCTATTTCGGCAAGCCTGCGGGAACGGAAGTGCGCGACGGCAAGCGCACCGGATGGAACACCATGATTTATAATGAAGATGAAATCGCCCGGATTGCGCATGTTGCCTTTCAGGCGGCGCAGAAACGCCGTAAAAAGGTCTGTTCGGTAGACAAGGCCAACGTGCTCGATGTGTCGCGCGTATGGCGTGAAGTCGTCATTGAAGTGAGCAGACAGTACCCCGATGTGGAGCTCAGCCACTTGTACGTGGACAACGCCGCCATGCAGTTGGTGCGTGATCCCTCCCAGTTTGACGTCATTGTAACGGGCAACCTGTTCGGAGACATCCTCTCCGACGAAGCCAGCGTGATCACCGGATCCATCGGCATGCTGCCTTCCGCCTCCCTTGGTTCCTCCAGGCCGGGCCTGTTCGAGCCGATTCACGGTTCCGCGCCGGATATCGCGGGTCAGGGCAAGGCCAATCCGTTGGCCACCATTCTGTCCATCGCCATGATGCTGCGCCATGCCTTTGATATGGGCACGGAAGCCGAAGCCATTGAAAGCGCCGTGCACAAGACGCTTCAAGCGGGATTCCGTACTGGGGATATCATGGAAGCAGGCAAGACGCTCCTTTCCACGCGAGAGATGGGCGACAAGGTCATCGCCAATCTTTGATTTCCCTGCCGCCGCTCCCTGAAAACAGGGAACGGCGGCCCGGTTTATGACCGTTTCAATCTTCTGTCCGGCGCAACTCCTGCGCCACCGTGTACGCGTAGTTGCGCCCGGTCGCCGTGAGAATACTTTCCGCCACGGCATCCAGAGTTTGGGCCTTGAGCTCCCGATAGGCCCTGTTCTCCGGTTCCAGAGTCAGCAGATGAGCGGCCAGGCGCGACGCCCAATGCGCATTGCCCCGTTTCAGTGCCTCGCGCGCCCTGTCTGCCAGAACCGCGGCCCCGCCGGCGAGTTCAACCATACCCAGCGCCTCTTCCCTTGCGCCGAATGTCGTCAATTCCAACGGATCATTGCCGAACCATCCAATGCATGCGCTATAAATGCCGCGCACTGTCCAGGCTATATTTCCGTAATATTCTCCCAAGTCATCCAGCACCGCCAGATGAGGGGGCAGTTTGACCGTCTGCACAAGCTCGTCCGGCCCCATGCCCTGCCGCATCCCCTCAATCGTGGCCTCAAAAATATGCTTCAGAGCATCCCGATAGTTGCGTAACGCCGCACGGGATTGTTCCGCGCCGCAAAAAGGCATGGTATGGCCGGGCACCACGCCCTGAGCGTCCAGTTTCATCATCCGTTCCAGGCTCGCGATCCAGCTTGGCAAATCACGCGGAGGAGTACCCCGCACCGGATACACGTTGGGAAACGAACGATAGATGTCATCACCCGCGCACAAAATCCTTTCAGAAGGAATCCACACCGCGAGCGCGTCAGAGGTTTCCCCCGGCGTGGCCAGAAGCTTCAGTTCCACGCCGCACAGGGTCAAGGTCATATCATCGCCGTCAAAAAAACGGTTCGGCATCACTGCGCCGGTCTTTCCACTGAAAATAGCCCCTTTGGCCTTTGGGTACATAACCAGGGAAACCCCATTGCAGATGCGCTTTTCCGGCGGCAGGGCAAAACCTCCCTGCCGCGTTCCGGCCGGGAAAACAACGGCATCAGTCCGGCTTGCTCAAAGGGCAGAGTTTCTGCTCCGAAATTGGAACGCGCCCATACTTCAACGTCTTTGCCTTCCGCCGCAAATACCGGAGAAGCGCCGGTGTGATCGCCATGCCCATGCGTATAGATAACGGCTTTGACCGGCTTGTCCGTAATCTTGCGAAACTCGTCCAGAGTGGCGCGGGCATTCTCGGGAATCATGCCCGTATCCACAAGAATAATGCCGTGGTCGCCCACAATCATGGTGACATTGGATACATCGTACAAAACAGAGGTCCAGACGCGTTCGCTCATGCGGACAATGCCACGCCACGCAAGCAATGTATCCCGCCGCTTTTCCAGCTTCAATGTTTCCGGAGTCTTCATCCTGTTTTCTCCTTGTCGTTTGCAAAAGGCTCTGTCAGAAAACCGTGTTGGCAGCGTTGCGCGGAGCGTATGGTTTTGCTCCGGCACAGGCGGCAATATTCGCCCGTGTTCCACATGGACCACAGACAGCATGCATCCACGGCCGGCTACGCTCGCGCCTCCGGCGGTCAACGAAGGTTCCAACACCATTCTGGAGCAAAGCCCCCCCAATAAGTTAGATATCGAACATATTATATCTCTCCTCTTTTGTAAAGTACGTCCATGGCAAAAACCTGAGGCCGGCAAGGGATACCCCTCACCGGCCTCAGGTTGCAGAAAAAGAGCTTGCATGGACTGCGGATTGGATCCGCAATCCTATATCTCAATGTTTCAATCCACAGTCGCCCCATCCGGCGACTGACTCCGCAGCCGACG
>CAJTSU010000101.1:10115-12924 GCA_910579055.1 uncultured Mailhella sp.
CTTGTCAACTACTCGTTTCCCCCTCAAGGGGGACGCCTCAAACCACAAAGGAATTTTTGATGAATTATCTCGTTGAAATTACAGCCAACGGAAATAGTCCTTCCAGGTGCCTTGACGTTTTTCCCGTTCGGTTTCAGCGCTTTTTTCCCGGAAGCGCAGGTAGGCATCCTCGCCCTTCTTGCGGGCATAGTCTGCCACCTCCGTCACATCACCGTAATTTTCCAGAACGTAGCGGTATCTGGTCCATGCAGCCTGATAATTGCCCATGCTCCAGAACACGTCGCCGATATACACCTCTCGCTGGGCCAACAGGTTCCGGCATTCCGCAATCTGTTCCTGCGCCTTTTCGGCATATTCGGTTCCGGGATAGCTCTGCTGCAGGCGCTGGAAATATTCCAGCGCCTCGGCTACTTCCGTTGAAGCCTGATCCACCGAGCGATAGCTGTTTTTCAGTGACATACCCAACTGATACAGTACGTAAGGTATGGCGCTGTGGCGCGGGTGCAGCGTTTCAAAGTCTCTGTATGCCTCCGCCGCTTCTCTATATTTTTTGTTCAGAAAATAGGCGTCAGCCAACGACAGCTCAGCCTCTATCGCGTAAGGGCTGAAAGGATAATCATCCTTGATGCGGGCATAGGATTGCGCCGCCGCTTTGGCGTATTCCCCGGCGCGCATGGCGTCATTGCCGTTTTCGTAGATTTCCTGCACCGTGTCTTCCGACACGGGCAGGAAATACTCGTCAATAAGGCCGCACCCCGACAACATGAGGCAAGCCAGCAATGGCAGGACAGGCAGTTTAGGCATTAACTCGCTCCAGGTAGGACAGGGCAGAGGTAGCGGCAGTGGCGCCGTCGCCCACAGCGCTGCTCACCTGACGGCACAGTTTCGCGCGCACGTCTCCGGCCGCAAACAGGCCGGGCAGATTGGTCTGCATTTCAGCATCGGTTTTAACAAAGCCCTGGGCATCCATGTCCAGAGCGGCGGGCAGGAAACCGGAAAGCGGCTGCATGCCCACATAGACGAACAGACCTTCCACCGGAATGATCCGAGTTTCCCCACTGACCACATGGCGCACGGCAAGGGCATTCATGTTTTCCGCGCCGCGTATTTCATCAATCACATGGCTGGTGACAAGCTCGATCTTGTCGGGCATGGCGGCGACTTTATCCACGTAGACCTTGCTGCCGCGAAATCCTTCGCGCCGATGGATCAGGTAGACCTTGTTCACGATACGCGCGAGATACAAGGCCTCCTCCAGAGCGGAGTTTCCTCCGCCCACCACGGCCACGTCCCGGCCGCGATAGAAGTTGCCGTCACATATCGCGCAATAGGAAACGCCGCGCCCGGTGAACTTGTCTTCACCCGGAGCTCCAAGCGCACGGTGATGCGCCCCCGTGCAAATGATGACGCTCCGGGCCTGCACAGGCTCCGCACCATCGGCAAACCGGGCTTCATACCACCCGCCTTCCCGCCCTGGTGCTTCAAGCGAGACAACCTCGCCACGCAGCCGTTCCACCGGGTACTCGTCAAGATGCGCGGAAAACAAATCCGCCAGTTCCCAACCTTTAATTCCCTTGGGGAAGCCCGGGTAATTCTCGATTTCCGCCGTGCTGAGCACCTGGCCGCCGGGGGCGCTCTGTTCCACGAGCGCAGTGCTCATGCCCCCGCGCGCAAGATACAGAGCCGCCGTCATTCCGGCCGGGCCGGCCCCGAGGATGAGGGCATCAAAGCTTTTCATGCAAGCGCCTTGTCGAGGACGGCAGTGATGTTGGATTTGCCCACGGCTCCGGTAATCTGTTCCACAACTTCGCCGTTTTTGAACACGATCAGCGTGGGAATGGCACGGATGCCGAAGCGGCCGGGCGTCATGGGGCTGTCATCCACATTCATTTTATAAACATTGGCGCGCCCCGCATATTCCTGGGCGATTTCATCAATCACGGGAGCAAGGCCGCGGCAGGGGCCGCACCAGGGAGCCCAGAAGTCAACCAGAACAGGAACGGCGGATTTGATGACCATGCTGTCGAAAGTGGCGTCGGTAATCTGCTCGGACATTGGAAAACTCCTCTTGTTTATGTTACATTTGCAACTGGTGTCTGCCTGCGAAGACAATTCTCCCGCCATATCCAGACACGAACATTAACATCAGAATGACATGTTTCAAACCATATCGATAAAAGCGTGGTTTCGGCTCGCTCACGTCGGCTGCGCCGCCGCGCCGGGCCTGCGCCTGACGGCCTGGCACTCTGAAAGATTTCATGCTTCGGAGTACTACGTTAAAGAATACATGTCTCCATCGGAATATTGTAGGTTCGCGCCATGCCACTGTCAAGGGAGGCAGGCTGTGTTGCAATAGTGTTGAAAATATCCCTGACCGCCGGAGGCGCGAGTGTAGCGAGCTTGGAGGCCGAGCCGAAGGCCGCGCAGCGTTCCCGGCCCCTCTTCCGTTTGCCTCATAGGACTGAAAGCATCAAGATAAGGGGACTTAAATATGCAAGAATATACAAAGTTTACGGAAATCGAAAGCAACGCGACGCCCCCGCATGATAATGCGGCATGGAGGGGAGGCACGGAGCGCGCGGAGTTTTCCGCGCAATGCGCAAGCGAGTATCCGCAGGGCCGATTGAGCGGCATCCGGATGTGTCGCGAAAGCAATGTTACGCGGAGCGGAGTCCTTGGGCGGCAATGCCGCACGGAGGCGACAGCCTTATCTCTGCTGTCGCCATTCGCAGGCCTCCTTCGTCACCTAGAGCGTTTTGTGATTGAAAGTATCTTCCAGCCAGGATCCTATGTTCTGGCGCGCAGGTTT
>CAJTSU010000102.1 GCA_910579055.1 uncultured Mailhella sp.
CTTGGCGGGGGCTTTGCGCCTCTGGCGCACCACTCCATTCACAGAAATATCGTACTCAGATACGCCAACCCCATGATGGGAGCAAAAGGAAATTCTTTCTGCTTTTCAGCTCGGCTGAAGACTATGAGGAGCATGAGTCCCCCCATGCTTCCGGCGAGAAACAGGGGAAGGCCCGCCAAACCCGCCATGCCGCCAAGAAATGCCGCAAATTTCACATCGCCGGAGCCAAAAACATGTTGTTTCGTAACGATGTTGGTCAGATGATATGCTCCCGCGCCGCAAATTGCTCCCAAAATATAATCTTCGGGGAGAACTCCGAGTATCGCAGACAGAAACAAGCCGCATACCAATCCTCCCAGGGTAAAAATATCAGGAAGTTCTCTGATGGCCACATCGATCAGACAGGCACTCAGGAGCCATACGCAAATCAGTAAATGGATGCCGGTAACTGCCGCTTCCCTGAAATTCCACGCCAAAAGAGATGCCGTACACCCGCCGATGATTTCCGGCCAGAGTCCAAAATGAGGAGCGCGGGCGTTCCGCCATGTCAAATAGGCGTATGCAAGCCCGCGCGCAATGAAACCTGCCGCTGTTCCGATAAAAATCCATATCAGCATAGAAACGCGCGGTGATGGAGCCCCCCCCTGCTTCCGGCTATTCGTTGTCCGCGTCGTATATCGCGTCCAGCGCGTCCTCTTCGGACAGGGCAGTTTCCTGAAATGCTCCGGCAAGCTCGGCTTCTTCGGGATCAAATTCCACATCAAAGCCCGGCACCTCGCTGATGGCCGCAAGCTTTTCATTCGTGGTCTGTTCCAGCAGTTCCCTGTCCGTGGGCCGCTGGTAATTGTGCTGGATTTCCTGGTTCATATTCATTCTCCTTTTCAGGTTATCGGGAGCGTTCCATGTCTTGCGATTGCTGCCGTTGCCTGAGCTGGGCGAGTTCCGCCTGTTTGGTCTGAATCGCCTGACGCACGACAGGCCCGACCTGACGCTTCACGGCATCTTTCCCCAGACAGCTCTTTACCGCAAGATCATTGAAGTCGGTGAAGTCTTTTCCCGTTTCCGCCGGCGCGAAAACCGGAAAGACTGAAATCCCGCCGACTTCTTTCGCGGCCTGTTCCGCATGAATCCGGCCCGTATTTACCTTTATGGCCCGATCATCGTCACCGGCAATGACTATCGGCTTGCCGGGGAACTTTTCATGCAACGCCCTGGCCACGGACGCGAGATTGCCGGAATCGAAGGCCGCGACGGTGCCCATGCCCAGACTCTCGGCCACGCTGCACGCCGTCGCGTAGCCCTCGCAAATGACAATGGCCGGCGCATTGCGAACCGCGCTCATGCCGCCTACAGGATGGAAACATCCTTCCTTGCGGCTTTCCCTGGCGAACCGTTTGCTTCCGTCCGCGTTGATATACTGCATCGTCCATATATTGCCGTTCACATCATGCGCGGGAAGGCAAAGAGTTCCTTCCCTGCCGGCCATGCCGCCGGTATGAACCTCAATGCCCTTGGCCGTATGATACGGCAAGGGACTGTCGGCTGCCCGCATGGAGTCAAGCTGATATTGTACCCGTTCGGCTGCCTTGCGGTACTGCTCCCGCAATGCCGCCGCATGTTCCTGTTTTCTCGCCTGGCAGGCCGCCTGAAATTTCTCGCGGTTTTCCCGCGAGGGCAGAGGGCCGGAACATTTCCAGCGCATCTCTTCGCCTGTACGGTTATCCTTCATGTATCCCGCCGGACGTCCATCAAGATAGCCGATATAGAAACCGGATTTCTGTCCCAGCTTGTCATCAGCCGTCTGGATGCGATGCGGTTTGCCGTCCATGACGGGATGGCCATCTTCCACCAGAAAACTCATGGAACGCAGAGCTTCCGCAAACTCTTCCCGTGGATCGAGTGCGGGCATCTGTTCCGGCTGTTTCCCCGGCATCCATCTGGCCAGCTTTTCCATATCCGCTTTCGGCCCGGCGTACCAACTGCCGGCAATGGAATCCCACAATGCTCCGGCTTTTTTGGCTTCGCCGCGTTCTCTGTAATTATAGGGAACGGCCAGATAAACGCGATTGGAATCCCGTACTCCGGCATATGGCCGGTGCTGTGTCTCAGGGCGGGGTTCCGTCAGTGGCTGGGAGCTGGAAAGTCCGGATTGCCGCGCTTTGGGCAGCCACGCCGCAAAAGCGTCCACGCTGCGTCCGGAAGGGACATACCATTGCTTGCGCTGACGATCCCAGCCCGCGCCGAGCTGCTTTGCCTGCCCTTTCTCCCGGTAGGGAACATTCAGATACACACGTTTTGCCACGGGCTGTTCCTGACGTTCAGGCATGGCTTCTTTCGCTTCCGGCTGTCTTTCCTGCATCTGTTTTTTCTCTTTGCCTTGTTCCTGTTCCCGATCCAACCCCATGACATATTCAAAAATCTTCCCGGCATCAGCGCTGGCCCGAAATATTTCTTTCGGATCCTCCCGGAGAGCCTTGATCCAGCTCTGGACATACGCGGCATGGTTCTCCATGCCGAGATTCGGAATACCTGTTTCCATGGAAAGCATCATTCCTGCGATTTCCGCCCGTAATTCTTCTCTGGCGTATGCCTCGCTTCCGAAAGGATGATGGATATCCCGATCCAGCCTGCTCTCGTGTCCTGTCCAGTGGCCAAGTTCGTGCAGCGCCGTGGAGTAGTAACCTTCCTGATCTTTAAATTGTTCCTTTAAAGGCAAGGTAATGGTGTCTGTGGATGGGGTATAGTACGCCTTGGATTGAGAGCGATGCTCAATTCTGGCTCCGGACTTCGCAAGCAGTTCTTCCGCTTTTTCCACCGGAGTCCATGAATGCTCCGGGGTCTTCTCCAGTGGAGGCAAGCCTTCCATCTGTTCAGCATTGAAGACATAGGATATGAAAGGACGCGGGCGTTCCAGCCTGACCTCCTCCTTTATCTGCTTTCCGTTCGCATCGAGCTTCGGCTTTCCGTCCTCATCCAGAACCGGCTGTTTTCCTTCAAATCTCCAGTAGATGATGCGTGTTCCGTGTTCGCCCTTGCGAACCCGCGCGCCGATTTCGCCAGCCTGCCTGAACGTCATCCATCGTGGATCCTGATATCCCTGCATCAGCAGATTAACGACATTCCCGCCGTGATATTCTTCCCCGGTAGTGGGATTGCGCGGCAATCCTCCTTGGACAACTTCCCAGGGACGCTGCCACGGTGCAGTCCCCTTTTGAAGCTGATCAATCAGCTTTTCCGCAACTTCCTTGTAAAAGTCCTGTTCCCTGGCCATGAATTTCTCCTTGTTTGAAAAATGGTGACTCTGCGGGACAAGCAGTCGATCAAAAATCTTTTTGATTTGTGGGGAGCATTCGACTGATTCAGAATGAACCAGGCGGGAATAAAGTCTGGTCAGCCAGTCTCGCAGCCTGCCGAATGCCTTTTGCAGATTCTCCGAAGGGGCTTCTCCTTTCCTGAGATATGTCACAAAAGTGTCCGCAAAAGCTTCTTCCTGACGCCGCGTCCAGGCACTTCCCGCATAAGGCGCGCCGAAATGATCGCAAACGGATTTCCAATCCTGCCTGGCGCTTGCGGAAATTCCCTTCATGGATGCTTTCATTTCCAGCACCTGACGGAGCCAGTGTCCCATCTCGTGGCCGGCGGTACTTATGTCCGCTGATTCAAAAAACGTGATGACGCCTTTGCTGATTTCATCCGGACGTATCTGAAACTGGCGGTAACTACCCATCTCGCGGGCTACGGTGAGATTATTGAGATGATTGCGGGATTGGTAAAACGTGGTCAGAATATTGATAGCCTTGTCGTCGAACACGACAAAGCAGCGTCCGTCCTGCCCGCCGTTATAGGTGATGCCCTTGATGCCGAACGAGTTGAGAAACAGTGAAGCGGCGCGGGCTCCTTCGCTGGATACGCGCAATGTTTCGTCGTAATCCGAAGTTCCCAGAGCAGCCAAGGTGTCGTATAACTTTTCACCGGTTATATCGGGGTCTTCTTCCAGCACCTGATAAAGATATTCGGCCATACTCGCTTCTGCTTCATCGTCGGGCATGGCATCAGAAGCCTTTTGCAAAGCCTCCCGCACGGGTTCCGGTTGCTCGCTTAGCGGCAAATCTTCGTCCAGCAACACATCGTTTTCAGGAAGGTCCACCTCAAAAAGCTGTCCGCGTTCGCGTCCTTTACGCAGCCGGTTACGGTAGTCATCGCTTATTTTCTTATCCGCCGCGAAATACAGCCCCCAGCCGTGCGCCTGTGCGCCTTCCCCCGTGCCTATGGCGTCAAGGCTGAACTCGTCGAAACGATGGGGAGTTCCGTGATAACCAGGCTGAAAGAGAATATTGGCGTCTGATTCTGAAGTCCTGACGGAACCGCTTGAAAAGGAAGGGACTATCCGGTTGTAGGCTTCCTCATAGGACAGGGCGGTGTTTTCGGCAAAAGCCGCAATAACATGCTCAAAGATTTCAGCATACGCGGCGGCCTGTTCTTTGGTGTACGGTCGGGCATTATTCCTGGTAGCTTTCAGAATAGCTTCCTTGATGTCTTTCATGGTCAGTACCAGAGAAAAAGAGGTTCAAGAGACGTGAGAACAGCGCTTACCGGAATGATCCCGAAATATCGGCTGTCGAAAGACAGCGGATGGGGAGACATCAGTACAACTTCCTTGTGAAGTTCCCTGCGAACCGGCAGTTCCATGTGCCCCAGCCGGATAGACTGCCGCTGGCTGTTTTTCAGGTGTTTTCCATTAATTGTTACCCCTGCGGGGGAAATTTCCACGAAATCCCCCTCGGTCGCGGCAACCTGTTTGATCAGATAGCCGAGTCCGCCGGGACAAAGCCCTGGCGAGAGCAGGCCAACTCCCAGGGCGTCATGAAATATCGGACGATCCGGAGGGCATACCAGAACGAGATCGCCTTTCCTGAACTCCCGCGCCTCCTTCCGGTAAATCCCCCTGGGAAAGCTCTCGGTCGTATTGATGACAAAGTTCCGCTGGAGCAGTGTGCCGGCTGCGAAAAGAAAAAGAAGGAAGAACAGGGTTAGTCTGAAGGCACAGCGCATGGCTGCTCCTGCGGCTCTTCCTCGTCCACGGGGCAGACTTTCCGCTCCTGTGGAGTTGCTGAATCTTCAAGTGTTACTTGACCAGCCCGCTGTTCTCCAAAAGTTTCCGAAGCATCCGGAGGATCAATCTGCGCTCTGGACACAAAGACGGGATCAAGAAACCACGGCATCTGTTTGCCGAATATTGCGGGAAAACCGGCCATGTACAGCAACATGCTTCCCCCCTTTATCATGAGTTCGCCCTTTTTTTCAGGGGGCGGCATCCTCATGCACTCGTCTGGAGTCATGAGAGGCCGGGAAACTTCCTGGAGAGAGCGGGAGACATTTCCCAAAATGGCATCCATCCGGCGTCCGCTGACTGTAAGCTGCTCCTTTACCACTGTCGTTGTGCCGGTCAGTTTCGAGAGATATTCCGCCGTCTCCAGCTTGTTTGGCTGGAAGGCGTTCTGGATATGGCAGTTGGACGATATGGCCTCATCCTTGCCATAACCGATTTCCTCACTGCGCAGCTGGGACAAATCCTGACAGATCAAGTAGAAGCGTATCCCGTAACCGGCCAGAAACGCCAGGGACTCCTGGACGATTTCAAGTTTTCCCAGGCTGGGGAACTCATCCATCATCATGAGCAGCTTATGCTTGTTTCCACTTTTGGCTCTGCGGGAGGTACTCTGTGGCCTGATTGACTGGCCATGCAGAAGGCGGACGATTTTTTCTCCGAAACTGAACGGCTTGGCTTCCGTTTTCTCGAATGTCATCTTGTCGGCCAGAACCCGGCAGATCATGTTGACCAGGATACGCACAAGAGGGCGCAGCCTGGTCTTGTCCGCAGGCTGAGTGACAATATAAAGACTGACGGCCTGGCCTTCTGTATTCACGATATCCTTAATCTTGAATCCGGATTTCCTGGTATTGGCGGCCACAACAGGATCACGGAACAGCGCAAGATAGGATTTTGCCGTGGACAGAACGGAGCCTCGTTCCTTCTCCGGGCGATCAATCATGTCCTGGGCGCTTTTGGCCACTGCGGGATGCGCATTATTCTGATCTTCTTCCTTGCCGGAGTAATGACCGAAGGTTTTCATCTCCATCCACACATCGTCTGTTGATTGCGTGGGATTGGCAAGCATGGCGTCCACACCGGCAAGAGAAGCGTCAACCTGCGGATCCCATTGGGCCTTGTAAAGAAGATGCAGAATGCAGCCTACGAACAACGCCTGGGAGGTCTTCTGCCAGTGGTCATTCAGGCCGCGACCATCAGGATCGACGATCATGGTGGCAAGGTTTTGCGCGTCGCTGATCTCGTATGCGGTTCCGAGTCTGATCTCTTCCATCGGGTTCCAGCCGATGGAACCTTTCTCGGCGGCAGGCTCAAAAAGCAGCACCTTGTTTCCTGCCTGCCTGCTCCTCCAGCCCGCCGTATATGCCCAGAGTTCCCCTTTTAGGTCGGTAATAACGCAACTGTGCATCCAGGTGAGCAGTGTGGGAATGACAAGGCATACCCCTTTGCCCGATCTGGTCGGTGCAATGCACAGGATGTGTTCGCTGCCGTTATGGCGCAGATAATGAAGCCTGCCTTTGGAGTCTTCCCATCCGCCCACATAGACTCCATCATCCACGAACAGGTTGGCCCGTTTAAAGTCCGTTTTATCCGCCCAACGCGCCGAACCATGAAGATAGTCCGTACCCGGATCCGTCATCCGGGAGAGCGCCATTACCAGAAAAAGCAGCAGGATACCTGCCAGGCAAACGCCTACTGATCCGCATCCGATGAACAGTGAAGGATTCTGGTCATACCAGCTCAGTGTCCAGAAAATGATTTTCCACGGCGCATAGAAAAAATGGAAGTGTACCCCAAGAGCCTCCTGATAGCCCAGTTTCCATGCCGTCGCCTGTGTACTGGCTGTCAGGGAAATCAGCAGAATGAGCAGAACCGCGACGACACGCACGGGCCGGGATATCCTGGAGCGCCCCTGCA
Source organism: uncultured Mailhella sp. (assembly GCA_910579055.1). Classification (GTDB taxonomy): domain Bacteria; phylum Desulfobacterota; class Desulfovibrionia; order Desulfovibrionales; family Desulfovibrionaceae; genus Mailhella. The sequence continues at coordinate 7,028 of CAJTSU010000102.1, forward strand.
TGATGACCGGAAGCATGGAATGATTACGGTTTTTCAGCATACTCTACCTCGAATATTCTCTGCTTTGAATAATGGGAGCCAGAGACTGCTGCCGCATCCGTTCCAGAGCGGGATCATTGAACGAAACAGGTATGCGCTGGGCTGCCGCGACCTCGACAACCTTTCTGGCCTGCTCCGGCGTCATATCGAGCGAGATGGGGACACGGCCATGCTGCTTCACAACTCTCTCCAAGGCGCTGGTAATTATTGTCTCATCGGAGTGCTGCGGGATACTGACCCCGCGTCCATCATCCCTGCATCCATCCTTGAAGAGCAACGTGCCTTTCAGGGTGATTTTCACCGTATCTTTCAGTTGTGGTTTCTGTTTTGCGGAACCATTCGGCATGAGTACGCCGCGCCCGGAGAATTTTGCCTTCCATTCCTCCCCGCGCTGCCGTGCGCGAATCGCCTTCAGCGCGTCGGCATTACCGGCCTTTGCCTCATTTTCAAGCCATGTCCTCCATGACAGGTTTGGTTTCTCCTGGAAAACTTTATGACGCTCGCGCGTATATTTGGCCAGGATGGCCTGTCTCTTTCGCTTCGCTTCGCTATGTTGCATCGCGTACAGAATACGTTTGAGAATTTGCCCCTTGACCACATGCTTCGTGATCGCGCGTTTCAGATCCGAATCAAAGGAGGAAAGCTCGTTTTCCCTGCGCTGCTGAAGCTCCACAAGCTGTTCTTTCCGGAGGCGATCCTGCTGCGCCCTCCATGCCGTATAGCGATTCCACAATTCTTTCGTGTCTCGTCGGGACAATGGCATGGGGCGTTTTGAATAAGACCTCTCAGCCTTCACGTTCTGAACTTTGCCGGGAACAAATGCGCCAAGCCGGGCCTCAAGATTTTTCCTGGACATTTTTCTGTCTATGGAACTGGCCTTCACATGAAGTTTGCCGGAAGTGATAATCAGTCCGTTTCCGGCTTCCTTCATGCTCAAGCCATTTATGGCCAGCGTTGTATGAAGCTCTTCCCAGCTCGTAGCCTTCCTCATATCATCCAGCGCATTACGCTGGATCCAGCCGATAAGAGATTCCATATCCCCGGCGATTTCCATGCTTTTTGCCGCCGTTTCCCGCGCGTCATTCCGGAAGACATGATTGTCGGGAACAAGAGAATAGCGGCGTTCCAGTTCCTCTGAAATATCAGCAAGTTTTGCTTTATCGTAATATGGTTCATGAATTGTCAGCTGCCTGGGATGGATTTTGTTGATGGCAATGTGCAGATGAGGATTATCCGTATCGCCATGAAGAACGCTGATTCGCTGATGAGCGACAAATCCGAGTTTTGAACATACCCGTTCCTCAATTTCAGCCAGTTGCCTTTCCGGCAGGTTTTCATGGAAGGAAAGAACCAGGTGATAGGTTTTGTCTCCCTGCGCACGGGTGTTCATCTTTTGCGTGGCAAGCATTTCCAGCGCAGCCCATTCCGCGTCCTCCTTTTCCTCGCAGTTGCTGATGCGGACGCTTTGCACACGCTGGGCATTCCCCTGGGAACTGGTCAGATAGTTCACCAGTTTCAGCATGTTGCTCTTTGAAGCGTTGTTCATCCGCAGGGCTCGGGCAATCATGGCGTCCTCAGTTTTTAATCAAATCTTTTATCGCGGATCGTACCCGCTTCTGGTTTTCTGAAATTTCGCCCAAAAGTTTCATTGTTTCAAACTGAAGGCGTTCTCCCGTCATTCCATCAAAACGCTCCTCATTGGAGAGCAGCAGTTTCAGCAGCCCTCCAAGCCTTCCCATATCTCCTTTCAGGCGGATCAGTTCTCGTGCCTGTTCAGCGTTGACGTTGCTTTGAACCCGGTAGCCTATGCTCACGTTTCTCATATATTCTGAAACGCTTTTTCCGGTTGCCAGAGCGTTTCTGATGATCTGAGTGCGTTCGCTTTCATGGCAATAAACTTTGAACGGAGGTTGTTCCTTGCGCCGTGGACGCTTTTCTTTTTCCGGCGTTATGCTCATGCCTTTGCCTCGCAGAGAGCCTCGCAGAGCAGGAGGCCGTTGAGCGCTTGCGCGAATAAGGCGTGAAGGGGCAGGGGGCCCCCTTCACACATCCTGCCCTCTTGCAAAGCAAGATTACGCCAAAAAAAATTTTGTTCAACTTGCTCCTTGACAATTATTTTCTGCAATTGCAAACTTTTCAAAAAAAATTGCATGGAAACCACAGAAATTTGCATGGATTCCAAAAATTGCTTAGAAACTAAAAAAATTTGCATGGATTTCAATAAAATTAGCATGAAATAATTTTCATAAATCTGTATAACGGAACTTGTGAGGAATGACATGATGGATAAAACCAGTCGTTTAATTTCAGTCCTCCGGGCGGAGTCCGTTGACCCTCAAGCAAAAAAAACGGCGGATTTTTACAGAAATGAGATACAGATTAGGGAGGCAATTGCCGCTGGATGGAAACTCATCAATATATGGAAACACCTGAAAGACCATAATGAATTTTCAGGAGGGTATCATTCCTTCCTTCGTTATGTAAAAAAAATGTCGGCTCAGACGTCTGTGTCAGCTGTACGATCCAGCACACAGAAGAAGGCTCATGCGAAAAATGAGAAGCGTTTAGTAATGGAACTGGCTGAAATGACGCTTAATATTCAGCCCTCTGACCCAAGGATAGGTCAGAAAACACTCGCTCTTTTCCTTGGAAAACAGGATGAAATCAAAGAAGCGATTGATGCTGGCTATCGCCTGAAAACAATCTGGAAAGCATTGCTTGAGATGAGGGCTTTTGACGCCAGCTATAACTGCTTTACCTGGTATGTACGAAAATACCTTACCGGAGAAGAAATCGAGTCAGCCGTGACACCAGCAACACTTGTACAAGAAAAAAGTGAGGCCAAACCACATATCATGAGTGCTGATAAATCTTCCTCTGGTAGAAATTCTGGCACCGCTGCACGGATGCCAGATAAAAAACATACTGAAAAGGCTTCCAGCGGCTTTGATCACTTCAATTATAATCCTGCCTCCATCGACAAGGATTCCCTTATCTAACCTTTAACTCAAAGGATTTCTTATGGCCAAAGTTCATCTTTTCCTTCAGGGAAAAGGCGGCGTGGGAAAATCTTTCTGCGCTTCCATGCTTGCTCAGTATATGCTTGACCATGATCGGACACCAATCTGTATTGATACCGATCCGATTAATGCGACATTTTCAGGCTATAAGCGCTTCCAGGCAAAACGGATTGAAATCCTGAAGGATAACCGTATCGATCCCTTGCAGTTCGATGGTATCATCGAGCAAATTTTTAATGCGGGAGAACAGGATTCCATAATTGTTGACAACGGAGCTTCAAGTTTTGTTGCCTTTTCGGAATTTCTGCTCACCAACAAAGTGCCTCAAATGCTTAGTGCTGAAAAACATTCTATTGTTATACATACTATCATTACAGGCGGGGATGAGCAGGCGGATACGGTAGCGGGATTTTCGGCTCTGGCCACACATTTTTCCGAACCGGTAAAGATTGTCGTCTGGCTCAACCCTTATTATGGCCCCGTCGAAGCGGACAAGAGTTTTGAGGACTTCAAGGCATATAAACTTCATGAGAAAAGGGTAGCGTGTCTTATACGTCTGCCGGATTTGCCGAAAGATTCCTTCGCTATCAACATCGCTCAAATGCTTAAATCCCGTCTCACCTTTACGGAAGCTCTCGCCAAGCCTGACTTGCCTATCATGACCAGGCAGCGCCTTAAGCTTGTTCAGGAAGAAATCAATAATCAGATTGCTGAACTCAGGGAGAATTTATAATATGAAGTCTTTTGAAGATTATCTGACAGAGATATATAAATCCTCGAACATACCTATACACGGTAAGGATCCGCTTGCTGCCCTGTATTATCTCCTTTTGCTTTTTGAAAAGGATTTTACACAGTTTATGGAGGAGCAGCGTCGCCAGATGACATCTGTTCTTGAACTGGAGCAGCACAAGTGGCAGGAACAGAGCAAGGTCAGAGCTGAGCTGATCATTGAAAAAAGTCTGGAAATCGCTCAAAAACAATCCCGTGACGAATTTGATTCACAGACGGCATTGCTTTGGCAAAAGATTAATGAAATCTTCAATGCGCGCATGGCGGAACTGAAGGTCATTGACGCCAGGCTAAGTCTGCTGGGGAAACTTAATCTTGTCTGCGTGGGCGGGCTGTTTGTCCTTTTCTGTGCCATGCTGATCTTTTTCTAATGGAGGGCTGTTGCCATGCCGGATTATGCCGAAATTTTTTGCGCCAATATTCAGCGCGTTCAGAAAGAGAGAAAACTTAACAAGGTTACCCTGGCTGCGATATCTGGAGTCAGTCCTTCAATTATCACTGATGTCATCCAGGGAACGTCAAACCCCAGCCTGAAAACGATGCAGAGCTTTTCGGACGGGCTGGGCATCCCTCTGCCCATATTGCTGAAACCTGCGGACGCTGATGAATGGAAAGCAATGTACAGCGCGGTTCAAAACATACCAACGGAGGAAAAACCGAAGGTTTCTGTCCCTGACGGGTATGGGATGCTTGAAGATGTTGTCTTGCCTCAAGCCAAAATTGAAATCATTCAGGATTGGGTGAAACAGACTCGCCGGACTCCGCGCAAGCCTCGGCACAGCGAGCAAAGCGACGGACATGAATAGCAAAAGGCCGTCCACATGGACGGCCTTTTATGTCACTCTCTGATCGCGAGCTAATTAAAAACCCAACCAGCCGAAACCTTTGGCCATGATAGCCGCAAGAGCAAGACCTATACCGAACTGCCACTTGAGAAGGCGAAGTTCGAGGGACTTGATATCTGTTTTCAGTTCAGCGCGAACCTTTTCCGTTTCAGCGCGAACCTTTTCAATTTCAAGACGAACATCTTGCACATCGCCTTTCGTAGCCAATTCTTTTCGAGAAGATTCGTCATAGTTTTCTATTAGTCGCTGGAAGGCATTATTCTGTGCATCCAGTTGCTCGCGCAGGGCGTTGGCCTGAACCTCCGCCTGCTGGCGAGTGAATCCCGCTTCTTCCAGTTTCTTAGCGTATCCCAGGGAATCAAAGGTGATGGCAGTCATAACGGCTCCTTACATAGGTTATTAATTAAACAATTTAAAGCGGCTTGTCAAAATCGTCAGCCAAAATACAGGGCCCATTAAGCATAAGAAGTCACAGAAACGGGTTTGCCGTTCCATTTCCTCAAAATGAAACATTCGTCATAGACAACTTCTTCATTACCGCAAAGAGTAACTTTCCGCCGTTCTGGCTTATCTCTCCGAACTTCGCCGGGCAGGGCTTCCCCTGTAAAACCTGCCCATGTGGTGACGTTATTCAGTCTGTTCAGGACAACCTGTTTCGGGGTACGTTTTTCCACGCGATAAAAACTGGCGTTGGTTTGCTCATACCCCCATATCCCCACAAGAATGTCACCTGCACAAAGGCGGCGGGAATCAGTCACAGCGGCGGAGGAAAGAAAGGAAGCTGACATGGTTTTCTCCTTTGGAGTTATCCTGCCTTTTATGGCGGCAGGGCTGGTTGAACTTCACCTTCGGATGAGTTCAACCACACTGCCGCCACAACTGGCGGATACGCCAAAGAAAATATACCTTTACATGCGGCGAAGCCGAACCTGAAGAATGTCGGGGGGAAAGCCCATGACAAGCCGCCAGCCGGATGAGGAAGTGACGCGGAAGCGCAGGCGCGAAGCGGCAAGCTGCACAAGAAGCGCGCGAGTCCGGCAAGGCTTGGCGGGGGCTTTGCGCCTCTGGCGCACCCCTCCTCATTAAATTACTGATCTTCCAAATTTTTACTAAACAATGTTTAGCAAAACTGGTACACTGCA
>CAJTSU010000103.1 GCA_910579055.1 uncultured Mailhella sp.
GCAGTGTACCAGTTTTGCTAAACATTGTTTAGTAAAAATTTGGAAGATCAGTAACCTGTACTTTGGATTACAGGCGTATCCATGATTCCAGATTCAACATCGAATTGGCCAGGCTCAACCCGGCCAGCAAGGAAGTTTTGGGATTATCCGGCAGACAAACGCCCTGTAATTCAAAATGCAGCGTGCCGAACGCGCCTTTGGCGTCGATGACGTGTACGGGGCCGGTCAGGGAAGGATCCGCGAACAGTTCCACCCGGGATTTGTCAAACCCCACGCCCGCCAGGGCGACGGTGGCGGTAACGTTCGCATTCTGGGGGAAGAGTGCCGAGGCTTCACGGGCGCTTCCGGAAAAAATACATACGCGTTCAGTCAGGGCATCAAGATTGATATTCTTTTCAGCGGGGGTATTCTTCCAAGATCGGGGAGGCTTGCTGAGAGACTGGCGGACTTCATCCAGGCCACCAAGACGGGCCGCGGCGAGAACATCCATGCCCCCCACCGCCCCCGAAGGCACCAGCAAGCGCGCATGCCCCTGCCGCGCGGCTTCGCGCAGTTCATCCAGCAATTTTTCATCCGCCAGCGCGCCGTTAGAGATCACGAGCAGATCCCGGCCCCGGCGCAATACCTCCGGCCCATTGGCGCGCAAGGCTCCCTGCGTGGCGCATTCCATCACCACATCCGGCCCCAGCGTCAGGAGATCCTCCAGGTTGTCCACCACCGGCACGCTTTCATCCACATATGCGCGGGCGCTTTCCAAAGAGGCCGGGGGAACCTGCACCCCAACGATGTGCGGCTTGGGGTCCGGACTTTCCTTCCAGATATTCAGCACCAGTCTGGCCATATGCCCCAGCCCGATCATCCCCAGTTTTACCATGCTGTTTCCTCGCCGAATAGACTTTTGAACTGTAGAGAAGGCAAGCCTCTCCAGTATAGCGTGGTGTTGAAACAAGCTTGACCGCCGCAGGCACGCGCGTCAGCGCGTATGGAGGCCGAGCCGAAGGCCGCGCAGCGTTCCCGTTAGCCGAAGGCTTACGGGAATCGAGAGCAACGCGACGCCCCCTCCATGCCGCATGGTCATGCGGCATGGAGGGGGCGAGGATCAGTTACAGCCATTCCACCTGACCATCGCTCTTCAAATGACCGAAGCGCAAGGGGGCATCGGTTTCCTCACTGTCCACCAGGCTCATATCCACACGCACCTTCCAGCCATCATGGATTCGGCCGCCGATGATATCGCGCGCCAACGGCGTTTCCAGTTCGTGCTGGAGATAACGCTTGAGCGGGCGTGCCCCGAAGGCGGGATCATACGCTGCGTCGGCGATATAGGTACGCGCCTGATCTGTAAGCTCCAGTTCGATCTTGCGGTCGGCAAGGCGCTTTCGCAACGCACTGAGCTGGATATCCACGATCTTCGCGATCTGGCTGGCCAGCAGCGGCTTGAACAACACGGTTTCGTCCACGCGGTTCAGGAATTCGGGCCGGAAGAAACGCCGCAGTTCAGCCATTACCCCTTCCCGCACGCCTTCCAGAAAGTATCCGCGCTCGTCGATGCCTTCCAGAATCATGGGCGACCCGATATTGGACGTCATGATGATAATGGTATTGCGAAAGTCCACGGTTCTGCCCTGGCTGTCAGTCAGGCGGCCGTCATCCAGCAATTGAAGCAACGTGTTGAATACGTCGGGATGCGCCTTTTCCACCTCGTCCAGCAGCACCACGCAATAGGGGCGGCGGCGCACGGCCTCGGTGAGCTGCCCCCCCTCGTCATACCCCACATATCCGGGAGGCGCGCCGATAAGGCGGGATACAGAGTGCTTTTCCATGTACTCGCTCATGTCAAGACGCACCATGTTGTCCTCGGTATCGAACAACGCCTCGGCCAACGCCTTGCACAGCTCGGTTTTGCCCACACCGGTGGGGCCGAGGAAAATGAAGGAACCAAGGGGACGCAAGGGGTCGGAAAGCCCGGCCCGCGCCCGCAGTACGGCATCCGCCACGGCGGCGACGGCTTCATCCTGCCCCACGACGCGCTCATGCAGTTTCTGCGGCAGAGAAAGCAGCTTTTCCCGTTCAGATTCCAGCAAGCGCGTGACAGGTATGCCTGTCCAGCGGGCTACAATATCCGCCACATCATCCGGCCGCACTTCCTGCTTGAGCAGGGAAGATTCCACGCCATCCGGCTTGGCTTCCAGTTCCTTGAGCTGTTTTTCCAGCTCAAACAGGGTGGAATATTTCAATTCAGCAGCCCGGTTCAGATCGTAACTGCGCTCCGCCTCTTCAATATTATGGCGGGTTTGCTCAATCTTTTCCTTCACCTGGCGTACAGCGTCAATAGATCCCTTTTCCCTCTCCCATTGCGCGCGCAGTCTTTCCTGCTGCGCCCGCAGATCGGCCAGTTCATTCTCCAGCCTCTGAAGCCGCTCGCGCGACGCTTCATCGCTTTCCCTTCGCAGGGCTTCCCGTTCAATTTCCAGCTGCATCACCTTGCGGTTGGCCTCATCCAGTTCGGCGGGCAGAGAGTCTATCTCCGTGCGGATCATGGCCGCCGCCTCATCAATGATGTCAATGGCCTTGTCCGGCAGCTGCCGGTCGGGAATATAGCGCTGTGAAAGCACTACGGCCTCTACAATGGCGGAGTCACTGATACGCACGCCGTGGTGCACCTCAAAACGCTCCTTCAACCCGCGCAGAATGGAAATAGCGTCCTCGGTTGTAGGCTCATCTACCAAAACCGGCTGGAAACGGCGTTCCAGCGCCGGGTCCTTTTCAATATACTTGCGGTATTCATCCACCGTAGTTGCGCCGATGCAGTGCAGCTCGCCGCGCGCCAGCATGGGTTTGAGCAGATTGGAGGCATCCATGGCCCCGTCGCTTTTGCCCGCGCCCACAATGGTATGCAGTTCATCAATGAACAGAATGATTTGCCCTTCGGCCTTTTCCACTTCCGTGAGCACGGCCTTCAGGCGCTCTTCAAACTCACCGCGGTATTTGGCTCCGGCAATGAGTGCGCCCATATCCAGCGCAATGAGTTTCTTGTTTTTCAGCCCTTCGGGCACGTCACCCTTGACGATACGGTGGGCCAGCCCTTCCACTATGGCTGTTTTTCCAACGCCCGCCTCGCCAATGAGCACGGGATTATTCTTGGTACGGCGCGAAAGGATACGAATAGTGCGGCGGATTTCCTGATCGCGGCCGATGACCGGGTCTAGCTTGCCCTTATCCGCCGCTTCCACCAGATCACGCCCGTATTTCAACAACGCCTCGAAAGTGGCTTCCGGGCTGGCTGAAGTCACACGGTGCGGACCGCGCACTTCCATCGTAGCCTTCAGGAATTTTTCCTGATTCATGCCATACTCTCGGCAAATATCGCCAAATGCGCCGGAAGGAGTGGGGCCGATCAGTTCGGCAAAAATATGTTCCACGCTCACGTATTCATCGCGCAGGCGTTTGGCCAGTTCTTCCGCCAGCGCCAGACTTCTGGCCAGACGCTGAGAAATGCGGATGCCCTGCCCTTCCATACCCGGGCCTCGCACGCCGGGGCGCTTGCTCAGGGCCTGCTCCAGCGAGCCGGCAATGGTTCCCGGCTTCAGCCCCATACGTTCCACAATACGCGGTACAAGCCCTTCTTCCTGACGCAGCAAAGCCAGCGCCATATGTTCAATGTCCACTTCCTGATGATCGCGGGATGCTGCGAGGTTTTGCGCCTCACTCAACGCTTCCTGCGCCTTTATGGTGAACTTGTTGATATCCATATATTCTCTCCTTCGGGGAGCTGAAATACGTTATTCCCGTTCCAGCTCCCGCAGACGATTCTCCAGATCCTCAATGCGTTCCAGCAAGTCGACGATCATCGCTCCGGCCAGGCTGGGCAGTTCAAAGTCATTACACAGCCTGTCCAGCTTGCGGGTTCTATAGACGTCAACCTGGCGGAACATGAGAGATTGTTCGGTTTTGCGGGTGGCCTGCAGCCAGCCCAGCTCCATAAGTTCATGCAACCTGTCCTCGGGGGTGCCCGTCAGTTCGACAAATTCCGCCCAGGCCACCAGCGGGGAGGCCGCAGGAAATGAGCTATCCATCTTTTTTATGGACATGGTGCGCCTCCTACACGTTTTCTTTCATGGCCTGTGCCAGGGTTTCCCACAGGGCTTTCTGATGTGCGGTCAGCTTTGCGGGATCCGGCACACGGATCGCCACACGGACAAATTCATCACCACGCTCGCCTTCAGGCCCCAGTCCTTTCCCCTTAAGCCTCAGTTTGCGCCCGCTGCTGCTCCCTGCGGGAATATTAAGTTCCACCTGCCCTTCCAGGGTGGGAACACGCACCTTGGCTCCGAGCACCGCTTCCCAGGGAGCGATATCCACCTCACAGGCGATATCTTTACCGTCCACTTGAAACGTGGGGTGCGGCGCATAGCGGATAGTCAGGTACATATCCCCCGAAGGGGTGCCCGGCCGTCCCTGCCCGGCCAGACGTAACTTGGCGCCGTCGTGTATGCCTGCACGAATATTGACTTTCAGGGTACGCGGCGGCTCCGAACCGCCACTCAGGGTAAATGTCTTTTCTCCGCCGCGCCGGGCTTCCTCCAGCGTAACGGCCAGCTCTGCCTCCACATCGCGCCCCCGCCGGGAGCGTGCTGAAGCCCCAGCGGACGCAGAGGAAAAACCGCTGAAAGGATCAGAGCCAAAGCCGCCGCTACGGCGGGGCCCGCCGAACAGCGTCTCAAAAAAGTCACTGAAATCTCCGCCGCTGAAGCTGGCCCCACCGCCCCCGGAATTGAAGTTGAAATGAAAATTCTCGAAACCGGGGCCGCCCTGGAACTGCTGGCCATCCTTCCAGTTGGGGCCGAGCTGATCGTACAGACGGCGTTTTTCGTCGTCCTTCAGAACTTCATACGCCTCGTTGATATCCTTAAAGCGCTCTTCCGCGCTTGCGTCACCGGGATTAAGGTCGGGGTGATATTTGCGGGCGAGCTTTTTATAGGCCTTGGAAATTTCATCCTTGCCCGCTCCTCGTTCCACGCCGAGAAGCTTGTAATAATCCTTGTATGCTACAGCCATGCTCACTCTCCTGTGTCGGAGGGAAATATCTCTCGCGACAGCGAAGAAATAAGTTCTCTGTTTTCACTGTCAATCCTCTGACAGGGGAAGTTCGGGAATAGTTCGCACATATCATCTATACCGCCTCTATGCGCGGAGCTCCGGCCTTCATGCCGGCCTGGCGCAACCCCGCCCTTCAGGGCGGGGTATCTCCGCGCGGCAGCCTGGAAGGGGATGCAAACTCCTCCCCGGCGCAAGATGCAAAACCCTGAAGGGCTTTGCCGGCGCATTGCTTTTCATTCCTGCCAACCTCACGCGCAATCTCTTCCCCCGCACGGCTCCGTTCAGGCGGTACATCACTGCGAGAAGCCTGCTTGTCCGGTAATTCTGAAAATTTGTCCGATTATTCTGACAAATATGTCCGTTTTTCCATAACCAGTGACGGCACTTTTTTACAACTATATTTTATCATACTGGAATAACATTATTTTATTTCGCTATCACTTATGGCACGGCCTTTGCTTCAGCACATTTCAACAGGTGAAATGCTCCATGGAATCCGTAAAACGTTCCACGCTCACGGCCAGGGGCGGCGCGGCGCCCTCCTGTCCCCCTCGTCGTGAAACATGTGAGCCAGAACACAGGGGGCTGGCAGATATGTTCAATCGCAAAATGCTGTGGAGTGACAAATGCGTGAGCGTTCGATTTGTGCGAAAATTATCAGGACACAGGGTGCCGGCGGAACGTCGTCAAAATGCCGCACGGCGCAAGGTTCCGGCCTTGGGCGTGTGCCTGAGGATCGGAACATCATACCCCGGCAGCGTATCATTCAGTTAACATGATCCGGGATACTGTGGCCCGGAAAAAAACCGCTCACCCCCGAAAACATTGAAATGGGGTTTACCGCTCCAAACAGGAGAATATCATGCCGTTTCCGCACAAACGAGTACTTGCTGCCGGGGCCGTGTGCACAGTTGTCCTTGCTGCTTCTGCGGGGGCCGTACACTACACGTCGAGCAGGGCATTCTGTCTCTCCTGCCATGAAATGCGCGTGCATCAGCAGGAGCTGGCACTGTCATCCCATGCCAGGGATGCGGAAGGCAGGGAAATAACCTGCTCACAGTGCCATATCCCCTCCGGAAACGTGGTGCGCATGCTCGCCGCGAAAAGCTGGATGGGAGCACGCGACTTATGGGCGCATGCGAACGGCGAAGGAGAGGATCTGGATCGCGCGGCCATGCAGACTATCGCCCGCCGCTTTACGGATGACGCCAACTGTCTGGCCTGTCATGAGGATCTGACGAAAAACGCCCGCAGGGATGGCCCTGTTTCCCGGGAAGGGCAGCTTGCCCATGACAACTACCTGGGCAGAAACGGGCAGTCACGCAGCGGCTGCGTGGGATGCCATCAGAATCTCGCCCACCTGCCCGAATTTGACGAACGCATTCCCCGCAACAGCCAATTTGCCGCAAAACTTAAGGAGAGCCGATCATGTTTCAACCCACAGTCGCCCACTGACTCCGCAACCGACGGATAGGGGGCGTGCGGATTGCCCCTCCCTGATGGGAGGGGGTGCGAAAAGGATTTCATCGGCTTCGCCGTTTTGTCAACAGATCTTTTCCCCTGAAGGGGGAAGTTTCAAACCACAAAGGAATTTTTGATGAAACCCTGCAAGCGCTGCATTGTTTCCCTGCTCGCTGCCGGAGTCCTGGCAGGCGCTTATTTCGCCTATGTCGCATGGGCGTTCCCCGACGTGCGCTGTGAAGCCGCCAGACATCTGGATGCGCCGCAGATGGAGGGCGACTGCTACTCATGCCATATGAAAACGACGGCGAAAGTGGCGCAGGAATGGTACGAGAGCAAACACGGAGTGACGCTGGTACGCTGCCAGACCTGCCACGGCATGCCGGACGGCAAGGGCTCACTGCCTTTCACGCGCAGTCCGGGCAAGGACGTCTGCGCCCGCTGCCATTCCCTCGCCATAGAAGGCATGGAAGCCAAATTCGGCAAGTCCGACGACTGCGCCTCCTGTCACCCGCACCATCAGAGCGCCATGCACGGCAATGCCTATGAGTACCGTCAGCCTACCTCCAAAACAAGCCTCTGAAGCAAATAACCTTTATGATGAAATGAGGTTGCTTTCATGAATTCTTCCCGTCGAAATTTTCTGCGCATGCTGGCCATGTCCACGGCAATGACCGCCGCGTCGGGTTCCGGCCTCGCCTCCCTTGCTCACGCATCAGATGAAGGCAAGCCGGACAAATGGGTCAAGGGCGTCTGCCGCTACTGCGGCACCGGCTGCGGCGTGCTCATCGGCGTCCGCGACGGCAAAGCCGTCGCCATCAAGGGCGATCCGCACAACCACAATGCGGGGCTGCTCTGCCTGAAAGGTTCCATGCTGCTGCCGGTGCTCAACTCTCCCGAGCGCGTCACCCAGCCCATGATCCGCCGTCAAAAGGGCGGCGAACTTGAACCGGTAAGCTGGGATGAGGCTCTGGAACTCATGGCAGGGAAGTTTCGCGAGAGCATTGACAGGTTCGGCCCCGACTCCGTGGCCTGGTATGGTTCCGGCCAATGCCTCACGGAAGAAAGTTACCTGGCCAACAAAATTTTCAAGGGAGGCTTCGGAACCAACAACGTGGAAGGCAATCCCCGCCTGTGCATGGCTTCGGCCGTGGGCGGATATACCACGTCCTTCGGCAAGGACGAACCCATGGGAACCTATGCCGATATTGACTCGGCTTCCTGTTTCTTCATCATCGGCTCCAACACATCCGAAGCGCATCCCGTGCTTTTCCGGCGCATCGCGCGGCGCAGGCAGTCCGCTCCCGGAGTCAAGATCATCGTAGCGGATCCGCGCCGCACCAATACCTCGCGCATCGCGGACATGCACATCGCCTTCCGGCCCGGTACCGACCTTGCTCTGATGCACAGCATGGCGTGGGTCATCCTCCACGAGGAACTGGATAACGCTCGCTTCTGGCAGCGCTACGTCAACTTCATGGGGCCGGACGGCAAACCCGCCGACTTTGATGCCTACAGGGTCTTTCTGGAAGATTACCGCCCGGAACGCGCCGCAAAGATATGCAATATTCCCGAGGAACAGATTCATGAAGCCGCTCGTCTTTTCGCGGAGTCCCCGGCGACCATGAGTCTGTGGTGCATGGGCATCAACCAGCGCGTGCAGGGGGTGGCCGCCAACAACCTTATTCACAATCTACATCTGCTCACGGGGCAGATCGGCCGCCCCGGGGCAACCCCCTTCTCTCTCACCGGCCAGCCCAACGCCTGCGGCGGGGTACGCGACGGCGGCGTACTCTCGCATCTGCTGCCCGCCGGGCGTGCGGTGGCCAATCCGAAGCACCGGGCGGAAATGGAAAAACTGTGGGGACTGCCCGAAGGGCGCATCAGCGGCAAGCCGGGCCCGCATACCATGGCCATGTTCGAGGCATTGGGACGCGGCGACATCAAGTGCATGATCATCTGTGAAACCAACCCCGCACAGACACTGCCCAACCTGAACAAAATCGAAAAATGCCTTTCACACCCCGAATCTTTCATTGTCAGTATTGAGGCATTTCCCGACGCGATTACGCTGCGATATGCGGATCTCGTCCTTGCCCCCGCCTTCTGGTGCGAAAGAGACGGCGTGTACGGCTGCGGCGAACGGCGCTACTCCCTGACGGAAAAGGCGGTGGAACCGCCCGCTCAGTGCCGCCCCACGGTGAACACGCTGGTGGAGTTTGCAAGACGCGCCGGCCTGCCGCCCGAATTTGTGAACTTCCGCAATGCCGAGGACGTCTGGAACGAGTGGCGCATGGTCGCCAGGGGAACCACCTATGATTTCTGGGGAATGACCCGCGAACGACTGCGCAGGGAGTCCGGTCTGATCTGGCCCTGCCCCGATGAGAATCACCCCGGTACGGACATGCGCTATGTGCGCGGGCACGACCCCATGGTTCCCGCCGATCATCCGAGCCGCTATTTCTTCTACGGCCTTCCCGACGGAAAGGCGCTGATCTGGATGCGCCCGTACAAGGGCGCGGCGGAAGAACCGGATCAGGAATACCCTCTCTATCTCACTTCCATGCGCGTCATCGATCACTGGCATACAGGAACCATGACCATGAAAGTGCCCGAACTGCGCAAGGCCAACCCCGCCGCCTTTGTGGAAATCAATCCGGAAGACGCGGAACGGGCGGGCATCGCCCATGACGACATGGTTGTGGTGGAAACCCGCCGCGACAGCCTGACCCTGCCCGCGCGCGTCAGCGATACCTGCCGCCCCGGCCTGGTGGCCGTGCCTTTCTTTGATGCGACAAAACTGGTCAACAAGCTGTTCCTGGACGCGACGGATCCGGCTTCCCGCGAGCCGGAATACAAAATCTGCGCGGCGCGTATCCGCAAGGCATAAACCGGGCGGAGCGTCATGCTCCGCCCCAGGTACGCATAAACGCAAGGAGGCACACATGGCGACGGCGGGACTGGTCATCCGGGTCATGCCCGGCGAAGAACAGCCGGTATTGAGGCAGATACGCATCTTCCCGGGAGTGGCGGATATCCGGCCCGTACCCGGCACGGAGCATTCTCCCTGTTTTGCCGTGGTGCTGGAAAGCCCCTCCGTCACGCTGAAACGAGACCTGGAGCATCTGGCCGAAGTGCCGCAGGTTCAGGCTGTGGATGTGGCCTATATCAGCTATGAGGACGATCTGGAAGAATCAGGGAGCATTCCCTGCCCGCCTTCCGCCCATGCCTCCGTTTTTCGCAGTCCGCGCCGGGAGCAGTCATGAATCCATTCAAGCCCCCGCTCCGACCTCCCGGAGCTGTTTCGGAAAAAGAGTTCTCCACGCGCTGCATCCGGTGCGGGCGCTGTGTGGAAACATGTCCGCACGACAGCATCCGGCTTATGGGAGGGTTTGGTGCAACCCGGCTTACACCACACGTCATTCCCTCCGAAACCCCCTGCCTGCTGTGCATGAAATGTCCGCCCGTCTGCCCTTCCGGTGCGCTGGACAACACGCTGACCGACATGAAAAGGGTACACATGGGGCGGGCCTTCATCCTGCGCGACCGATGCCATAACTACACGGACGGCACAATCTGCATGACCTGTTACGACCGCTGCCCCCTGCGCGGACGGGCGGTGGAACTGGAAGACGGGCTGATCCCGCGGATCACGTCAGCCTGTGCGGGCTGCGGCATGTGTGAATATGTCTGCCCGGTCAGGGCGATTGAAATATACCCCAAAAGCGCGCATTGGGTTCCGGCTTCGGCGGTGCCCACCAAACATGCGGAAGAAAACGATCCCATGCCGGAAAAGGAGGCGCACTCATGAACACACTCCCGCTCCGCCGCTGCGTTCAGCTCGGAGTCATCGCGCTGTTCTGCGCCCTGCCGTGGCTCACCGCTCATGACATCCTTTTTGCCCAGGGTACGCTTTTTTCCTTCCACATCGGAGGTCTTTCCTTTGCCGATCCGGTGGCCGCGCTTCAAGCCTGGCCGCCGCAGGGAGAGCTCCTGGCCGGAGCCGCTCTGTCCCTGCTGCTGGCCTTTTTTCTGGGCAGGATATTCTGCGGATGGATCTGCCCTTACGGTTTCTTTTCCGAGCTGGCGTATGCCCTGCACCAGACTGCCAGCGGTTCCGTTCCGGCCATCTCCCCGGGCAGGTTCGCCCGTTCCCGGTTTGCGGAACGTCTTTCCCGTCTGCTTGTCCTGCTTTTAGCCCTGCTCTGCACGCTTGCAGCCGGCTTTCCGTTGCTCCACATCATTTCCATGCCCGGCAACATTTCTCTTTCTCCCCTGCTTGTCCGGATTGGAGCGGGATTCTCCGGGATGATTGCGGCGCTTGCGCTGCCCCTGCCGGTTGTGGCCGTGGAAGCGCTCATCGGCAAACGCCTGTGGTGCCGTTACGTCTGCCCCCAGTCTCTGCTTCTCGGAGCCGCCGCCCTGCCGGCCTCGAAACTGCATGTCGGGTTTCGTGTGGAATGGCGCAAAGAGGCATGCACATGCCGGAACGGAAGCCCCTGCGGGGCGGCATGCTCAATGGGCCTTCACCCGCGCGCGCCGGGCGGCCCTTCCCGCCTGGACTGCACCATGTGCGGCGACTGCATCCGCATCTGCTCCTCACGAGGAGGCGCATTGCGCTGGAAGTGGGGCCGAAGCGCCCACAGATAAACACGGTGCAGCCTGCCTCTTCCCACTTGTGAAAGGAACAGCTGAAGCGCAAGCGAACTTGTCAGGCTGCAGACCTTCCCGTATATCTGGGGGAACGCCGGAGCGCGGCTCCGGAAAATGGCATTCTGTTTCCGGAGGTTTCCCCATGTTTGACGACAAGCGCGATGAGCGGCGCGGCGGCACTGTCACCGTTCAGCTCCAGCCCGGCCGCTCCGAATTCGAGCTTCCCCGTACCAGAGCAAAAAATGTTGCTCGCCTGCTGGAAGAGCTGGGACTGCGGCAAGGGACAGCCATTGTCGCGCGGGACGGAATTCTGCTTACTCCGGATGTGCCCCTGTATCCCGGTCAGACACTGCTTGTGCGCAAGGTCATGTCCAGCGGCTGACACCTTACCATCCTGCCTCATCCGCCCGGAATGCCGGCTGTCTTCAAATGCCGTGCGCATGCCGCCATGCGGCGATGTCCTCCACGCTGAGCACAATCATGTCATGCTCACGGGCAAAGGCGGCAACTTCCGGCAGGCGCATCATCACGCCATCCGCACGGGTCAGCTCGCACAGCACACCGCAGGGCGCAAATCCGGCCAGCCGCATCAGATCCACAGTGGCTTCAGTGTGTCCGCGCCGTTCCAGTACGCCGCCGGAACGCGCGACCAGAGGAAAGACATGGCCGGGGCGCAGCAGATCTTCAGGGCGGGCGTCGCGCGCTATGGCCGCCTTGATTGTGGTCACTCTGTCTGCGGCGGAAACACCGGTGGTCACACCTTCCGCCGCCTCAATACTCACGGTAAAGGCAGTTCCCTGACGGTTGGTATTATGTTCCGTCATCATGGGCAAATCCAGCCGCGCACAATGCTCGGGAGTCAGACAAAGGCACACAATACCGCTGCATTCGCGAATCAGAAGCGCCATTTGCTCCGGCGTGATGTGTTCGGCAGAGTAAACAAGATCGCCCTCATTTTCCCGGTTTTCATCATCAACCACGCATACGCCGCATCCGGCGCGCAGGGATTCCAAGGCACTGGCCACCCGTTCGGCGGAAGAACCGAATTCGTCCAAAAGAGAAGGCTGACGCATGATACGTTCTCCTTGCGGAAAAAGGTTCAGGCATCAGGGCGACAAAGAGGAAGAAGGGGGAAACGCCCGAAAGCGTAATCACCCGGGAGCCGGGCGACACAAAACCGATCTCTTCCATCCGGACTGTTACCGTCGGCCCCGGACTCACACCGGGTCAGCGCCTTCCCCCGCAGGAAAACGCTCGCGGGCTTTCCGGAATCTGCCGGATTACCGCCGGTGGGGACTTTCACCCCGCCCTGAGATGGAAACTATCATACTCTCGCCCATGCTCGTGTCAAGAAATGCAAACACGATGCTGTTGCAGAACGGTGTTGAAAATTTCCTTTGGGCGGCGAAGGTTGCCGCCCGTACCGGAACAAAACCACGTCCCGCACAGCGCCGGCAATATGGTTCTGCAACAAGACACTCCACGAGCAAAGGGCTTACTTTTTACAGTAAGCCCTTGAAATATCTAGCGGAGGGAGAGATTCAAACTCCCGGTACGCTGTTACTGATCTTCCAAATTTTTACTAAACAATGTTTAGCAAAACTGGTACACTGC
>CAJTSU010000104.1 GCA_910579055.1 uncultured Mailhella sp.
GGCGTACAGGCATGGACAGCGGAGCAAGCTCCGGCTTCAGGCGTGAAACCTGCGCGCCAGAACATAGGATCCTTCCTGGCAGATACTTTCAATCGCAAAACGATCTAATAGTTGTGCTGCCACTGGATGGCCGCTTCTGTCTGTTCATTGTTTGTTTTCGCCTCCAGGCTGATTTCTGGAGTCAATTCAATTTCCACAAGCGCTCCGGTGCTGTCCGATTTCATGCCCTGTTCCACGCCGACATAAATTTTGTCGGTAATGTATTTCCCCATTTCCAGAGTCGTGCCGGTAAGTGCGCTTTCTTCACTTTGATCCTGGTCAGAGTCGGAAGAGGAATTGAGGCGAAGCATGTCAACGCCCAACGCTTCCCGCGTGGAGCTGAGCACGCCAAGCCCTCCGTTGCCGATGCCCGCAAGCGCCGCCACGTTCCCCGCAAGCTGGATAGCTTCAAAGCGGCCCAGATTCTGCGCATATTTGCCGAACATGATTTGCGAGATAATTTCGTCCTGGGGCAAAGAGGGTTGGCTGGCAAGCCGGAAGCTCGGGCGCGAGGCTGAGCCTCCCACAATGGCTTCAGCCACAATGGCCGAGGTCTTGTAAGTCATGATGATGTCAAGACGCGGGTCAATTTTTTGCGAACCGGCAAACTGAATACTTCCCTTGGAAAAGGTAAAATTGCGGTTGAGAAGCTCAAAGTCGCCGCGTACCACGTCAATAGACCCAAGGATGCCAGGGGCGTTGAGCGGGCCGCCGATGTGCAGATTGCCT
Source organism: uncultured Mailhella sp. (assembly GCA_910579055.1). Lineage (GTDB taxonomy): Bacteria > Desulfobacterota > Desulfovibrionia > Desulfovibrionales > Desulfovibrionaceae > Mailhella. The sequence goes on from CAJTSU010000104.1 coordinate 769, forward strand.
TTCCATTCGCTTTCCAGTCCTCGTCCGCGCACAAAAAAACGGCGGGGCACATCAATACGTACGCTGAGAACACCCTTGGGGGGGGCTGGTTCGGCTTCTTCTCCGCTGGATATCGGCAATTCCTTGATACTGCCGCCGGAGGGAAGATGAGCCAGAGAGAGTTCTCCCTCATTCACGGTTATATTAGCATTGATAAAGGGGGCTTCCAGCGTACCTATGACGCCGCCGCTTCCCGAGAGGCTGATGCGCAGATCCTGGCGGCGCAGAGGTTTGAGTTTGTCCAGATTCAGCGACGCCTGCATGGTGCGCGCGGTCAGATCCAGATTGCCGTCGAGACGGAAGGTTCCCCCCAGGCCGTCTCCGCCGGACAGAGTGACCTGGGCCCGCCGCGCAGAACTTTTTTTTACGCCGCCTGTCTGATCGTTATAACCGGCCTTGGCGTTGATGTTTGTGAGCAGAACGCCGAGCGCGAGATCCTCAAAGGCGGCATTGCTGATTTCCACATCCGCGTCAATTTTCGGCTGTGCGAAAGTGCCGCTGATATCCGCCGCCAGATGGATACCGCCGTTCATACGGCGATCTCCGATAGGCAGATATGCCCAGAGCGGAGAGATGACGCCGTCCCATCGCAAAGCGGCCTCCATGCTCCTGTTCCGGGAGGGGATCAGGCTGTTGCCATTGCGCTCCAGCGGCAGCCGTATCCTGGCCCAGCCCTGGCGGGCTCCCAGCAGCACAAGCGAAGTAACGGGTATTTCCAGCCTGGCGTCCAGTATGCTTTGTCCGCCTGGATGTTTCAGATCCGCATTGAGATCGCAGGCCAGCGGTACAAGCTCACTGCCCGGAAAACGCACGTCGCGTACTTCGGCCCGCAATGTTCCCGCCGGACTGTCAAGGGTGCCACGCAAGGCCAGCGTGGCGTTGACGTTTCCGTCCGGCAGGTCTTTGACAAACATGCGCAGAGGCGCAAATTGCAAGCCCTGCAGCTCCATATCCAGATTAAGCTTGGCGGGGTCATAACTGCCTTTGAGCATCAGCTTCCCATCAGGGGGCAGCTTGAAATGCAGGCCGGAAGTCGAGAATGCTGCGGCGGAATACGTCAGAGAACCGGGAGAGAGCAGTACAATACTCGGGAGAGGGGCAGGGTTACGCGAAGCATTTCGCGTTCTTCTGCGCGAATTCGGCAAGGAGCCGGGCTCGACGGAAAGCGCTTTCAGCTCAACTTTTCCCGGATTCCAAGTCGCGTTGAGCCGGCTTTTTATTTCGCCTTCAGTGCCGGCTGTCAGATTCAGAGGGCCGGCCAAGGAGCCGTCAATCGCGCTTGTGATATTCTTCAGCGCAATACCGCCCGCTTTCAGACCGGAAACACTCAGACCCGCGTCAAGAACGGCTGCACTCCAGACATCACGAGCGTCAAGGTTGACATGCAGGCCGGTCAGAGTGAGCTGTTCTCCCTTTTCAGCAGGTACGCCGCCAAGCGAAAAAGATTCCATTCCTCCCTTGAGGCCGGCAATCTGCTTTTCACCTTCATGTTTCAAAGCCAGTTCAAAATGAGCGCCGGAGCCATTCAGTTTTTGCCCGGTCAGAACGGAGAGAAGTTTCCAGTCACGCACTTCAGCCAGCAGGCCTCCGTCCAGCCGGGGCGGCTTCCCATTCTCTAGAACAGCGGAGAGAGTTCCTTCTGCCTGAACTCCTCCGACGCGCAGCGACGCATTTCGTAGCGTTGCGGCCAGTATGCCCGCACGGTCATGCTGGGCGATCCAGTCAGTTTTCAGGCTGACCGTTTCTCCCCGCAGGGTAAGACCTGCGTCCAGTCCTCCGGTCAGGGAAATATCAGAGGAATCGTCCTTCAGACTGTCCAGCCTGGCGTGGAGAAACACGTCACGTATTTTTTCTCCTTCCACGGCAAGACCGGGGCAGCTCAGATCGATGCGCGCACGGGGGGACAGAGGCGACCCGGAAAGCTTTGCATCCAGCAGGGCGGGACCGTCCAGTTCCAGATGCTTTTTAGCATCGGGCGCGAGCATGGCAATAAGGCGGGCATCGGGCCGGGCGTCGGCGTGAAGTTCGATATCAACCAGCGCCTGGGCCAGAACTGCCGGGATATTGAACGCGTTACTTCCGCCCTTTTTATCCGGCATGGCTGCTTTTACGGAGACTTCGGCGGAGTTCTCGACGGCAGTAGGGGAATTGGAAAGATCGCCAGAGGCGGAAGACGGGGCAGAATCGAAAAGAGCCGAACCAGGCAGAGAGAAGGCAGCGTTACCCCCCGCGGAAAGGATGCCTGCGTTAAAAGACAGAACAGGCAGTTTTACCTGTAATTCTTCCGGCGCGTAGCCGAGCTTGAGGGCAAGCTTTGCGGTCAGGGCATTACCCAGTAGTGCAGCAAGCCTGGCATCTTCCCATCGGGTATTTTGGGCCTGGGTAAAGAGCGTTGCTTCCGTGTCCAGCGCAAGTCCGTTTTGCACAGGATTCAGCGCGGTGTGTACGGAGAGTTTGACAGATGCCGCGCCCTGGTTCAGGCCGGCCATGCGGATCAGCTTATCTGCGGCCTGGCCGTTTTGCAGCGTGAGCTCCAATGCTATGTCGCGGGGCAGCCAGGGGTTGCCCGTATTGCCTTCTTCCAAGGAGAGGACAGCGGCTTGCTCCGGGGACAAATTCAGGGAAATTTGCCCCTCAAGGGTAATAACATGGCATGCGGGGGGGATATCCGCTGAAAGCCCAGAGAACTGCAACTTTGAGAGAGAGTTTTGTGTTTCTCCCTGCTCCAAAGGGTGGGAGGGCGCAGCCTTGCCAGGCTCTTTGCCCGAAGCCTCGCCGGAACCCATGTCTCCGGCGTTGGCCGGGGGGGCATCTAAATCTGCAAGCAGGAAATGCAAATCTCCTTTCCAGTTGTCAAGGGGAGCGTTTCCTTCCAGTTCAAACAGCATCCGCGGACGTTTGGCCAGTTCCGGCGGCAGGAAACGGGCCGCGAGGCCGGAGGGGCCTTCGTCGGTAATGAGCTGTAGCCCCAGTACGCCGGTGGAAGTCAGCTTCAGCGCGAGGGTCAGGGCTTCGTGCCCGTCAGGCTCATGTTTGTCCGGGAGGCTTCTGCGAGCAAGCGCTGCTTGTACGGCAAGCTTTGTGGGAGAAAGGCTGGCTGATGCGCCAAGATCAAGCGTCATGGCTTCACCTGCGATGGCAGGAGACAGTTCAAATCCGTTCACGAACAGATGGCTGATATTAAACTCCGGATTCAGATCCGCCAGCCAAGCGGGGAAAAGTTGAAAGAGGTTGTACGGCGTCAGCACAGGAGATGACGTCTCGGGTTCTGGAGCAGAAGAGGGTGAGAGTTCTGGCAGGCGCAGAAACACCGGATGTTCCAGACTCAGATCGGAGACTTCAATGTTGCGTTTCAGCAGCGCACGCCAGTTGATCGCCAATGACAGATGCTCGGCCTGAAACCAGACGCCGTGCTTATCGCTTAATTCAATGCCGCTTACATTGACAGCAAAAGGCAATTCACTGCGCAGGCCTTGCAGATGAAGGGAAAGCCCCATGGGGGCAAGAGCTGCTTGCAAGGCGGGATTCAAGCCATTGACGATCCAGCGGGCTCCCTGTTCAGTACGGGAAATCAGGCAGACGGAAGCGAACACCAGGACGGGGAGCAACACCAAAACAAGCACCGCCGTCAGCAAACGACGGAACACACGACCGGCCCGGTGGGTTTTGCCCGGTGCCTTGGGCGTCAGGTCAGCTTGGTTCGGGCGTTCTTTTTCAGACATGCTCCATGCTCCTGTTAGATTAGAACGTTTTGCTATTTAAGTTGCCCAACTCGTCTCAAGAAATCCAAAGATGTTTAGTTAGCATGTAATTTCAATATATTAACTAAATATCTTTGTTCTATATCATCCACCAAAGTCCACCTGTATCCACAAGCTCCGTTGGTAGTTTTTGGGCAGGCCTGAACTGTCAATGTTTTTCCCAAGGTTGGACAATACGGCCCCGATCTTGGGGAACCGAAGAGGGATACCCTCTCAGCTACCGCATATTTCTTATAATTAGAAGGATTTTTCAAGAATACGTTGGCAGCAGTCAGTCCAATCGCACCAAAGAAAACCATACTGGAGGTAGATGGAATGAAGCTGACGGCCAAGTATTCGACGAAGCGGGTCCCCTCATACCGGATTAAACAGGGAAACGCCCAGTCCCAGCCTGTGCCAGGGTAGAATACCGCCTATACTTTCCATAATGGTAGGTGCCATATTCAAAGACGAACAGGGCCTTCCATTATCCACAATATCCCTTTTTCCCGCATAATTGATAACCATATTAAATAGCAGGCTTTTCATCAGGCAGTATAGTCACGAGATTGAAGCCCCAAGAAAGAGGTGCCTAATGTGAATCGCGGTCAGAAATGATGCTGCATTTGCCCCAGTTTCGGCTTGATCTGACAGCAGGCCCTTGAAAAGGCCAGGGAACTCCGTTTTGATGGAAGTGCAAATACACCATCAACCGGGCACCATGCCTAGGGAGTCCCCATGGAAAGTTTTAATCAAAAGCTCCTCTTTCAACAGGTGTTTGCGTTTTTAGTACTATACAACATTCAATACTTCCTGCTCAATGTTAAGAAAGATCGCTTTTCCGAAAGCGTGGTTTCGGCGAGCGACCCCGGCTACGCCGCCGCGCCAGTCTTGAGCCCGACGGCTGGTAGTCCGAAGTATTTTATGTTACTGAGTACTAGTTTTCATAAAAAGAGCGCAGGGTCTGACTGCGAACGGGGTGACGCAGCTTGCGCAGAGCCTTGGCTTCGATCTGGCGGATACGTTCGCGCGTGACGTTGAACAGTTTGCCCACTTCTTCCAGAGTATGGTCGGATTTTTCGCCTATACCGAAACGCTTGCGCAGTACCTGTTCTTCACGGGGAGTAAGGTCGGCCAGCACCGAAGCAATTTGTTCGGAAAGTTTGGTATTCACCACTTCTTCCGCAGGAGCCACGGCTTTCTTGTCTTCAATAAAATCGCCGAGGCTGGAATCCTCTTCATCCCCGATGGGCGTCTCGAGGGAAATAGGTTCTTTGGCGATTTTCAGCACCTTCTTGACCTTGTCCACAGGATATTCCATGCGGTCGGCAATTTCCTCCGGCGTGGGGTCACGTCCCAATTCCTGCACCAAGTAACGCGAGGTACGAATAAGTTTGTTAATAGTTTCAATCATGTGGACAGGAATGCGTATGGTGCGGGCCTGATCTGCAATGGCGCGGGTAATGGCCTGCCGAATCCACCATGTCGCATAAGTAGAGAATTTATAGCCCCGTTGGTACTCGAACTTGTCCACAGCCTTCATCAGGCCGATATTTCCTTCCTGGATGAGATCAAGGAATTGAAGTCCGCGGTTGGTGTATTTTTTGGCAATGCTGACCACAAGACGCAGGTTGGAGCGAATGAGCTCCTGCTTGGCTCTCATGGCTGCGTTGGTGCCCCGGCGGATACGCCACAAGACTTCTTCAAGATCCTCTACATCGTGGCTGCATTTTTCCTGCAGGCGGCGAAGACTCTCGATTTTTCCCATGATCATTTCTTTGTAGGAGAACATCTTGTCCACGCTCATATCAAGCTGGTTAGCTGCTTCCTGCATGGAAATCTGGCGGGCGTCGAGCTTGGCGAAGAGTCTTTCGATCTCCTCTTGCGTCTTGCCGGTCGCGCCGATATAGGCGGCCAGTTCGCGGCGGAAGTTGCGCATCTGGCGCACATAGTCTTCCACGGTTTCAATAATGCGGTCTATCAGCGTTTTTTCCAGCTTGATATCACGCAGACGGGTGACGATTTCCTCCTTGAACTGGAGGATTTCCCTCTGCGTGCCGGCTACACGGCGTTCCAGAGTGCAACAGGCATCGAGCTTGCTGTAGATCTTGCGTTTTTTCTTGTAGGTAGCCTTGATTTCATCAAGCAGGAGGATGACACGGGTTCGCTGGTTCATTTCATCTTCGCTGGGGTCATCTTCCTCAATAGTTTTCACCACGTCCTTGAGCTTAATGCGGTTTTGCCGCAGATCCTCTCCGACGTTGATGAGCTCCTCCACCGCCACGGGAACTTCGACCAGAGCATAGAGGACATCCTGTTCGCCCATTTCAATTTTTTTGGCGATGACAACTTCACCGTCGCGATCAAGCAGTGGAACCGCGCCCATTTCCCGTAGATACATGCGAACGGGATCTGTGTTACGTGCCGCGAAATCAGAGCCGTCTTCCGTGGCAGTCAAATCCGCGCTGATTTCTATACCATCCTCAAGCGAGCTGTCGAGCGCAGCGTCAAAAACCGCGTCGACCGGATCATTTTCAGAATCGGAATTGCCTGAAGTGATCGATTTTCCTTCTTTTTCCGTATCGACAAGGGCTATTTCCTGCTGTTCGATATGGCCAATGATATCTTCAAATATTTCAGGCGCGCTGAACTCAGGTGGCAGAGCCTTGTTCACCTCGTCAAACGTGAGGTACCCGACGGCCTTGCCCTTGGAGAGAAGAGCTTTATACTGCGGCAGATCTTTAAAGTTATTGATCACCTTGCCTCCCCCGCGCTTCCATGAGAGCGCGCAGATATTCGCGTTGCGTATCCGGATCCGTGGGGCCTTGCCGAAGGGCTGCCGCCACAGAATCCGTATGTGAACTTGTCTGAAGAACATTAAGCATGCACTGAATGGCGTAAAGCTCACTTTCCTCATTTTTTTCATTTATGGGAGGAGCTTCGGCGCTTCGGCAGCGCACCCAGAATTTTTTCTCCTGTTCAGTGAGTGCGGAAAAAATTTCATCTGTTGAAAATTTTTCCAGTTTATCCCATAGATGGTATGCCCATTGCGCATCCAACGCGAGATCCGCGCCACAGGCGTGCAGATCTGTCAGTCGATGAGGATAACGCACCGCGAAGGTCATGATTTCCCTGTCGCGTGATACCTTGCGTAACGGTTCCGCCGCCTGTTGGAAACTTGTCTGCCCCTTGCCCTGTTTACGGCCGAGCACAGAGCCGCGCAGCTCGGATTCTGTGAGCCCCAGCCCGGAGGCAAGTTCCGAAGCGAAGCGGTGAAACAGTTCGGGGATTTCCACTTCCGATAGGAAAGAACGCGCCCATTCCACACTTTCGCGCGGAGAACCGGCACGCAGGGTGGAAATGCAGAAATCAAGCCCTTCCGGAGCCTGGTGGCGAAGTTGTTCAAACGCTTCAGCGCCTTGAGTACGCAGCAGGCTGTCAATATCGTCTTTCTCCGGGAAAAGGATAACCTTGCAGGCCAACCCGCGTACCAGCAGCATTCTGCATGCCTTGAAGGCGGCTTTTCGGCCTGCGCTGTCGCCATCGTAGAGCAGTTCGATAGTAGAGCAAAAGCCGGAGAGCCGCTTGACCTGTTCAGGGGTCAGTGCCGTACCAAGGCCTGCCACCGCATTGGTATAACCGAACTGATGCAGGGTCAGTACATCCATGTATCCTTCGGTGAGCATGGCGCTTTTGGCGACATCAATGGCGCGCCGGGCTTGAAACAGACCGTACAGATGCTCCCCTTTTTTATAGATGGGGGAGTCGCTGCTGTTAATGTATTTTGCATCGTCCTCTTGGGCCAGAGCGGGCAGGATCCGGCCGCCAAAGGCTATGACCTGTCCTGAAAGGTTGGAAATGGGGAACATAAGCCGATTACGGAAACGATCATAAACCCGGCCACCGGAACTGCGCGACAAGAGACCGCACTCCACGGCGATATCATCCCGAAAACCGCCCCGGTGCAGAGAGTCACGCAACGCCTGCCACTCGTTCAAGCTCCAGCCCAATTGGAATTTCTCCACAATATCGTCACTCAGACCACGTTCTCGGATGTATTCTTGGCACAGATGCGCTGGGGAAGCGGACAGATTGCCAACAAAATGAGCTGCGGCCAGTTTATGAATGGCCAACATTTCGCGTTTGTGTGAGTGGGCTTTGGACGCGCCGGGAGTCGGCTTAAAGCGATCGAGTTGCACCCCCGCCTCTTCCGCCAGCTGCTCCAGGGATTCACGGAAGTCCAGGCCGTTGATACGCCCATAGAAGTCGAAGATATCACCGGAGGCTTGGCATCCGAAACAATAAAAAGTACCCTGCTCTTCGTTGATAGAAAAAGAGGGCTTGGTTTCCTGGTGGAAAGGGCAGGGCGCAACCAGACGTGAACCCATAGGGCGCACTTCTACATAGCGTCGCACAAGGTCGGCGATGCTGATGCGGCTTTTAATGGCCTGGATGGCGTCACTGCTGCGTTGAACCATGCGTTGCCTTCCCTGGGGCTAACGGAATGTCACCAAGGTGACGCCGTCGCCCCCCTGATCCTCGGCGGCACATTCAAAGGAAGCGACACCAGGAAAATTTTTCAGAAATTGATGTACGGCCTTGCGCAAGGCTCCAGTGCCTCTGCCGTGCACGATTTCCACGCCGTCCGGCCCGGAAAGCAGCGCCCGATCAAGAAATTGTTCCAGATCGGCCAAGGCGATATCTGCCCGCTGACCGCGCAAATCCACCCGCAGAAACGATGCTGGACGGGACACGCGAGTAAGCACTCCTTTCGGGTGCGGAACAACTTCAGCTCTGCTCTGGAGAGGTTCCAAATCGTCGAGTTTTGCCCACATGCTGACGCCGTTGAGATCTATTTTTACCCGACGGCTTTTTTCATCCAGCTCCAATACCTTGGCCTGCTTCGCCCACGGACGGTGGTGAACCATATCGCCGGTCTTGAGTGTCTCAAGAGCGGCAGCACAAACACGTTTTTCCTCATCCTTTTGCGGATGCAGCAACGAGGCACGCAGGCGGGACATCTCCTTCAAAGATTGCTTGGCCGTGTTCTTGCCTGCCTTCCAGGCTGCCATCAGTTCCTGGGATTTGCGCCGCACTTCATCGTGTAATCCCGCGCGATCCTTTTCGAACTTTTGCTGTAATTCAGCACGTTTCTGACGAGCTCTGGCTTCTTCCTGACGCAGTTTGACAAGTTCCCGCTCCCGCTCGGCAGCCAGTTCGTTCAGGCGCGTCAGTATGGCTTCGCTGTCTTCTCCATCCATGAGCAGATAGTGCTCGGCCCGGCGCAACACACTTTCAGGCAGGCCGTGCTCACGGGCGACATCAAGCGCCTGACTTGCACCAACCTGATCATAGGCAAGGCGGAAGAGCGGTTTTTTGGTAACGGGATCAAACAAAACGGACGCTGCGCGAACACCGGGCTTTGTCAGGGCGTAACTCTTCAGGGCCGGGAAGTGGGTTGCGGTTACTCCGCTGGCCCCGCGTTCAAGCAAACCATCCAGAACCGCCTGAGCTAGCGCTGCACCCTGTGCAGGGTCGGTGCCTGCGCCGAATTCGTCCAGAAGAATCAGACTTGAATCATCCACAGAATCCCATACTTCCGCCAGGTGGCGGATCTGTCCGGTGAATGTGGAGACATGATCCTCAAGGCTTTGTTCGTCGCCGATAAAAGCGTGGATATTCATCCAGAGAGGAAGCACTGCCCCAGGGCCTACCGGGGCAGGCAGACCGGCAAGTGTCATCAGGGTGATAAGTCCGAGCGTTTTCAAGGCGACGGTCTTACCCCCGGCATTTCCGCCGCTGATGATGAGAAAGCGATCCCGTTCGCGAAACATGAGATCCAGCGGAACAATACGCGCAGGGCGAACGGGAGCCATATCTCCGCGTCTGCTGCGACGGGAATCGTCCGAAGCCTCCTTTACGGCTTTTTCTTTTTCCAGAACCAGCAAGGGGTGCAGCGCATCGGGCAAATGCAATGCAGCGCCTTCTTCCATGAGGACGCATCGGCCTTCAAAAGCGGACATCAGAGCGCAGCAACCAAGCAATATGTCCATGGAAACAATCAGCTCCCATGCGGCACGCGCCTGCGGCAATTCCTGCACGAGAAGCTGGGTCAGTTGCCGTAAAACTTTGCGTTCTTCCTCGCGTTCCTGCTGTTTCAGCTCTTGGAGCCGATTGTTCTGCTCCACGAGGAAAAGGGGTTCAAAGTACAAGGTTTCCCCTGTACGGGAATAGTCATGAATAATGCCCTGCAGGCGACCCTTAAAATTGGCCTTGAGCGGAAGCACATAACGATCCGAGGCCAGGGTCATATAGTCATCCTGAAGATAGTGGGCGATATTGTAACGCTCAGCATATTCCTTGGTTTTGCGCAGACAGCCCTGATGCAGGGCACGTACTTCACTGCGTACCAGCAGAAGACCCGGAGAGCTTTCATCTTTCAAAGAACCATCATCACCAATACAACGCCGCAAAGCCGAAAGGGAAAGCTGCGGCAGTGGCTGTTTCGCGGTAAGTTCTTCAAGCGTGGGTAATTGGGCCGCTCCGGCGTGAATACTGTGCGTAATATTCTGGGCAAGGCCAAGGCTTTCTTTGAGGGCCCAAAGCGCATCCGTATCCAGAAGAGGAGCGCGCCCCTCCAGAAAAGTGAAAACCGGGCTGATGTCGGGAAAAGATGGAATTCGGGTTTGTTCCCGAGCCGACCAGATACACGCTTCCTCAACGAGGCGCTGCCTGCGGCGTACTTCTTCAAGATCATTCAAGGGGCGCACGGCAAGAGCCGCCTGCTTTCCGGCTTCGGAAGAACAGCGTTTTGCAAGATGTTCCAGAATTCTGGGAAATTCCAACGCGTTAAGCGTTCTTTCTTCCATTTGTACTTGTTATCCTTTCTGGAAACGCGCCTTCACGGCGTCGCTGACGGCCTTGCCGTCAACACGGCCTTTGCATTCCGCCATAATTATCTGCATGGCCTTACCCATGGCTTTCATACCTTCGCCAAGCAAAGGAGTTACGGCCTTTTCCACAATTTCATGCAGTTCTTCCGCTGTGAGAGCCTGAGGGAGGTACTCGCGCAACACGGCAAGTTCAGCAGCTTCCTGTTCCGCAAGGTCAGAGCGATTCGCCGCAGTGTATTGCTCTATAGAGTCCTGCCGCTGCTTGGCCTGTTTGAGCAGCACGTCCATGTAGTCGGCATCCGTGAGAGGGCGCATAAGTTCAACCTGCAAATTTTTTGCCGCAGTTTTTAACAGGCGCAGGGTGCCCAAGCGCACTTTGTCTTTTGCCTTGTAGGCTTCGAGATAATCTTTCTCTATTTTTTCCGCAGTGCTCATGTGCGTTCTCCTGAAAGGGTGGCGTATGATAAAAGGAGCCGGAAACCGTTCCTTGTGGCCCGATTTCCGGCTTGCTGGCCTGGCTTGCGAATCGGTTGATAATTCAACAAGCTGGAGCGGGGTATGCGTTTATCCCATGTTGATCTTGCGCATCTTCTTCAGCAGACGCTTGCGAGCGGCGGCCTTTTTCTTCTTGCGCATAACGCTGGGCTTTTCGTAGTGCTGACGCTTCTTCATTTCAGAAAGAATGCCGGCTTTTTCCACCTGCTTCTTAAAACGACGCAGGGCGATGTCGAAGTTATATTCATCTTCAGTAAGAAATACTCCGGGCACAGAAATCACCACCTTTTTACAATATCGGCTTCCCGAAAGGGGAGCATGATGCCGCAATGAGTATGTCATCACGACATCAGATTCGGAAGAGGCTGCGAACCAAGCTGGAAGACAGAGAAAGCATACTCCGAAAACCATGGCATACACTGAAGTTTTTCCTCGTCGTGCCCACTCGGATGTTATGGAGAGACAAACGAGAATCCGCTTATACAGCCAACCTGTACCGAACGGCAGATAATATGGCAAAAGAAAAAAAAAGGCAAGTCAACAGTCCTCTACAGCACGGAAATCAATTTTTACCCAACACCTCAGAAATATAGGAATTATCAAGCAAAC
>CAJTSU010000105.1 GCA_910579055.1 uncultured Mailhella sp.
AAAGGCAAAAATTCCAGTCAAGGTGCGCCTTATATCCCCGCCCTGAAGAGCGGGGATTTACGGCGCGTTGGGTAACTAACTGACATCTGCCCAAAAACAACTGAAACCGCCCCTCCCTTCCGCATTATTCTGGTCAATCGCTTATTTGCCCTCATGCAGGCGCTTCAGAAAATCCAGCACCACAGCGTTAAACAATTCCGGCCTGGCACGGAACACGCCGTGTGCACCGGGTATAACCGCAAGCTCGGCCTGCGGCAGATCACGGCAAAGACGCAACGCGCCTTCCGGGCGGAAAAACTGATCCCGATCTCCCAGAAATACCAGCACCGGAATTTTTACATTTTGCAATTGTTCGAGCGTATAGCTATATGCCTGAGGGGTGTTCCATGCCTCCCACACGTCCTGCATCAGCGTACGCCAATAATCGGAACGCCCGGGTTTGGCATGCATTTTCGCCACGGCATCCCATGCCTCCGGGGCAGCGTCATACATGGCGTCAAGGTCGGCCTCGGTCAGCGCCGTGCGCTTTGTGACCGGAGCGTAAAATTCTTTCATCCCGGCAAAATAATGATCAAAATCCGCCTGTTCTCTCGGGGGAACCAGGCCGCCCAGGATCAGAGCCTTTGCAAAATCGGGATGGAACACGCCCACGCTCAGGGCAACTGCCCCACCATCACTGTAGCCCATCAGAACAGGCTTCTCCACGCCAAGGGCACGGCAAAAAGCAACGACATCATCGGCCAGCAGCCGGTAACTGAATTCATGACCCGGATTATCGGTTTTCCCGTGGCCCCGCGTATCCGGGGCAATTACCCTGTATTCTTTCTCCAGAGCGGGAATTTGTTTTGCCCACATTGCGGCACTAAGGCCGCCGCCGTGCAGGAGCACGACGGCCCGCCCGGAGCCATGCTCCGTGTAGGCGACGCGCAAACCGTTGGCCTCAACAAATTTCACACCTGCCCCGCCGGACTGCGGGGAAGGAACTTCCGCCCCGGCAACACCTGCCGCACACAAAAAAACAGCCACTGCGGCGACAGCCCGGCATATGCGTGCACAAGCCCCCATAACACCTTCCTTTATGCTTGGAGGAACTTTTGCTGAAAAATATTTCTCACGGAACATGGCCCGGCGGACGCGGGCACACGCCCGCCAGGCGCTCCAGGAACGCGTTTTACTGCGCCATAGTCCCTTCCGCCCCTGCGGATGCGGGGTCATCCTCGGAAAGCTCGTCGCCAAGGTCCACCACACGGCCCTGCATCCAGAACGCAAGATCCACTTCATCGCCCTCTTTCGGCTCATATCCGTTGCAGATACGCTCGGGGGCGAACATGATGAGGTTCAGCCACTTGTCATCCTTGCCGAAGCTCGCGCTGAAGCAGTAAATCTTCTCTTCCGCGCCTTCCGGCCCGAAATTGAAGCTTTCCACCTTGCCGAGAGTCATGCGGCCCTCATATTCGGAACAGCGCGCCGCAGGCTGAAGCAGATTACTGCCCCGCAGGGGGATTTTGAGCGGCGGCACATCCAACCGCCCCTTCCCGGGGTTGGCGTCCAGCCACTTCTTCGCCCAGGCTTCATATACCGGCCCCTGCGTCACGGTAAGCTCGTCCAGCAGGGCGCGGCGGATACCGTAACACAGCCCGGACAGATAAAACACCTGCGTCACGCCGGGAGTGAGATCCACCTTGGCGTCACGGTAAAACAGCGGGTCAAAGAACCAAATCGGCGCGCCGTCGTCGTCGGGCTGAGCCAGAACTTCGCCCACCCGGCCCCGCATGCCCGTCTTGCCCTGCTTCCAGGGGTGGGTTTCCACCACGGTCAGTGAGTTGGCAAAGCCTTCCAGAAAAGGGAACACGCCCGCGGGCTCCAGCTGCGCGTTCTTCGGGCCGGTAAACACCACGCCCGCGCGCAGCAGCGACTCCTTGGGCCAGGCCATGAGGAAGGTTTCCCGCTCGCCCTCTTCAATACGCCAGATCGGACGAGTGCCGCCCTCCGCCACCGTGGTGCCGATGACGCCGGGGATCAGATCGGGAGATTTCAGCAGGGTGAACCACTTGTCGCCCATGCTTTCAAGATGTTGACTCATAGAGGCATCCCTTTTTCTCAAACGGTTGACAACGAGGCTGTAGGCAAAGGCAGCAGCCTCACAAAAATCAGGATCAGGTTGTGAAGGCTCTCTCCTGTTTGCGCTTGAACGGCGAATCCACAGAAGTTCCGCACGCCCAGGCTGGGGGCAACAGATATTCACGGCCGGCGGCTCTACGCCCGTGAAGCCGCGCTTCCCCCTGCTCCGTTCCGCGAAGCATGAAGCCGTCCCCGCCCCCCGGATGCCGCCTACAGGCGGCGGGAGCTGACAGAACCTAGCACAAAGAGCCGGCGGGGTCCATGCGCGCGCCAGAGGCCGTTCCGGCATTCCGCGCGACATCCTTGCGGAACCGCCAAGCCGGTCACTTCCCGCCCTTTCCGGAGCTGTCGGGATGTTCCCGCACCGATTCTGAAGCAACGCCGGCACCTTCCTCTTCGTTTTCAAAAAAAGAAGGATCGGGCATACAGTCCACGCCCTTGCCCAGGCCGCAACGCCAGGTATTCACAATACGCAGGCTGACCAGAAGCAGCCCCAGCACGTTGAGCGCCACAAAAAGCCGCAAATCCAGCCGCATTCCCTGCAAAAAAGGTTCCGCCATGTCCGGGCCGGCTCCATGTGTGCCAAGATAGCTGGTCATGGTTGCGGAGACAACGATCAGGCTGATCAGCATGCCCAGCGTGCGCATGGTATTGGCCAGCCCCGAGGCTTCCGGCGTGTGGGAAGCGTCCACGCTCCGCACAATGGACAGGGTATTCGGCCCGGCGAAAAACGCCAGGCCAACCCCGATGATACACTGGGTCAGGCCCACAAAATACAGGGAAGACTGCATATCCAGACGGGTGGAGAGCAAGATGCCCGCGCCGGAAAAGGCCAGCCCTATGGCGGACACCGGGTCCGGCCCGATGCGGTCGCTCAGCTTGCCCGCCAGAGGAGAAAGCAAAGATTGCGTCACGCTCTGCAAGGCCACGAAAGCGCCGGCTTCCAGCGGAGTAAGGAAACGCAGCTGCTGAAGATACAACATGAAATAATACAGCAGACCGTTGATGGAACCGAAATTCACCAGCGCGGCGAACAGGCCGAGAATCAGCGAAGGGTGCGCGGCAATGAAGCGCACGTCCACCACCGGACGCACCACATGAAGCTCCACAAAGACGAACAGGACAAGGACAACGCCCCCGCCGGCAAGAAACCAGCTTGCGAAGTCATAGCGCCCCACGCAGCTTGCCCCTATGGTCAGCAGCACAAAACCAGCCCCCATCACGCCGATGCCCGGCAAATCGAGTCTGGTCGGCACAGGAACCGGCTGCACCTTGACCGTGCGGAACATGGCGAACCATGCAAGCAGCCCCAAAGGAAGCAGCACAACAAAAAGCCAACGCCAGCCCATCATTGTGGCAATGCCGCCTCCAACCAGGGGCCCCAGAGCGATGCCTACATAGGTGGAAGCCGTCAGCAGCCCCATGAGCCGCCCCTGCATACTGCGCGGAGCAATGCTGATGAGCAGCGTAACCGATGAGGTCGCCACCATGGCCGCGCCCGCGCCCTGGACGAAGCGCTGCCCCCATACCAGCTCCACTGTGGGAGAAAAGGCCAGACTCAGGCACATGACCAGAAAGACGGCAAAACCGTAAAGGAACACCCTGCGCTGCCCCATGATCGCAATAAGCTGAGCCGCAACAATGTTGAAAATGACCAGAGAAAGAACATACACGGCGCTGATCAGGCTGAGCTCACCCGCACTTGCGTGCAGATCACTGCCTATGGAGGGCAGACAGGCCCCCACGCCGGACACCATAAACGCCACCATAAAGTTGCACATCGACAGCGCAATCATGGAAGAGCGCAAACCGGACTCGCTCATATGCCCCTCAAGAGTTTTTTGGCGACGCGACGCCCCACCATTCCGCCCTGTTTCCGGAAACAGCCGCACTTCACCTGCGGCATTGCCGCCCGCCGGGCGGCCAGCGGAGCGTCCAGGCCGAAGGCAGGGCAGACTCCGGCTTCCGGCATGAAACCTGCGGGTCAGAACTCAGGCTCTGGCCGACAGATACTTTCAAGTACAAAACGCTTTATCCTCAGCGTTTTCTTTTATTCCTCCCCAAGCTCCTTGATGTACGCATCTTCTTCCAACCGGGCGGAGAGTTCCGCTTCCCTCTTGAGCTTGGCCTCGCGCTGCATCCGGGCCTTCTGAAGGCGCGCCCGCTGCATGGCTTCGCGCTGAGCCCGGGCTTCTTCCAGCATTTTATCCCGCTGTTTCTCAAAGGTCAGCGTAGAGCGCAAGGACGCCACGCCCAAAGCGGCTATGCTGATGATGATCAAAAGTACCTTCTGAAGCTCCCAGAAGTTGAACTTGATAATACGCTGAAGCCAGACCAGATTAAGGCTGTCGCCAAAAAAGAGCAAGACGCCCATGATGAGCATGCACAGCACAATGCTCACGGCTTCAATCCAGACAAAGCTGCGCAGGAGAATCAGCACGAACAGCGTGGCGTCACGCACCATGCGCAGAACCCGGAGCCTCCTTTCAAGCTGCGTCAGTTTTTCATCCAGCAGGGGCTGGGAAGCCTGGGCCCGGCGGAATGCCTCCGGAGAGTGAAAGTCAGAGGTGAAGGCCTGGTTCAAAATACTCGCGCAGGCGTTGAAATCCCGGTTGAACTCCACCAGCGCGCGCTGGAAGGGAAACCAGGAAGCTTCGTCCCGTATCACTTCCAGAACTCCCAGGTACGCCTTGAACCGCTCCTGCAGGCGCTTGATCTCCTGCTGGATGAAGGCGTTCATCTCCTCTTCCACTTTGGGGCGTGTCCTGCACACGTTCAGACAGGCCAGATAGTTTTCAATTTCGCTTTCCCGCCGCAATACATGGAGTTTTTCTCTAAACTTCGCGGCGTTTTCGTGTTCCGGCGAAAACCACTTTTCCAGTTCCCTGCCCAATCGTTCAAGCTCGGTTCGCTCGGCAACACATTTCTTGCGCGCATCTTTCCAGAGGGGATAAATAGCCGTCATCAAGGCTACATGGCCGCGCTCCAGCTCGGGATCGACCAGCAGGCGGTTGAACAAGGCCGGGTCGGAGCGAATCTGATCCGTAAACTGCCCATGTATCACCTCGCCAAAGCCCATCTTCACCCGGCAAACCAGTTTGCGGTATTCCGGCAAGTTCCACTGGGGCAAAAGGCGGCGCGCAGTTTCATACTTCTCGCCCGCATCGCTGAAACGGCCCTGGATTTCGAAAAGACGCGCCTGAAGATAGGTGTGCCATGCCTGGTGCAACACTGAACTGCACAGAGATTCCGCCTCATGCCAGAGTGTCGCGGCCGCCTTCAGGTCGCCTCTTTCCAGCGCGATAAAGCCCCTCAGGCTGCGCAGCCGCCAGTCGCGCGAAGCTGTGGCGCGTATGGTCTGAACATCTTTGTCCAACCCCGCCAACTCGTTGGGCGCGGCACGGCGAAAACGATCCAGCAGCTTCCAGACAGGGCTTTCATCCGCAGGAGAATGCTCTTCATCCGGTTCCGCATGAATATCCTTGCCGGAAAGTCGCCATATCCGTTCGATAGAAC
This sequence comes from uncultured Mailhella sp., assembly GCA_910579055.1. Taxonomy (GTDB): domain Bacteria; phylum Desulfobacterota; class Desulfovibrionia; order Desulfovibrionales; family Desulfovibrionaceae; genus Mailhella. The sequence continues at coordinate 5,638 of CAJTSU010000105.1, forward strand.
GCGGCTGGATCACATCCTCCACCGCGAACAGCGCGGAAAGCACACGCTCGGGCGGCCCTCCCTTTTCCATCAGCCTGGCATACGCCGCCGGGCCCTTACGGTTCAGCTCCAGTTCGATGCTTCGGTAGGCCGCATTGATGTCATCGAGCGAGAGGTCGGAGAACTCCTCCCAAAAATCTTTCGGAACCGGGTCAAGCTTGCGGCTGGGGCAATGAGCGGGATCATGAGTGCCTATGCCGCAGTAAAAACAGGGAGTGCGGCCCCCGAGAAGCTGTCCGGCCATGAGCAGCGGCAGGGCCTCGCCCCGGCTGTCTCCATCCGCAAGGCGGACGGTGCACCAGGTATCCATGGTGCTGTTCGCGCAGGAAAAGCTCAAATCCTGAATGGCGAAGCCTTCACCCAGCAGGTAGGCGTTACGGTAGCTCATATACGGATAATCCGACATGAGCCCGTCCCAGTCGATATTGACTTTGTGCGGCAGTTCGTTGTTGAAATTCAGCCCGCGCCTGTCCACCACGGCACTGACGCAGGGCCAGTAATGAGAAGGGTCAAACTGCCGTATGCCGGAAAGCACCGACAGAAGTTCATGTACCCACACGCGCATTTTACTGAGGTTTTCCAGCGGCACCATGAGGTAGTATTCGCTCAGGCTGTATTTCAGTTTCTGCTCGTGCAGAATGCCTTCCAGTTTTTCAAAAAGAACACGCCAGCCGGCCTGAAACTGCTTGTCCAGTGGGTTGCCCAGCGGACGCAGCAGAGCATACCAGCCCTGAGACGACACATAGGGCAGCCGCGGGTTGGCCCCGAGTCTGGCCCAGTGCAAATCGGCCATGCCCTCAAGCGGAGGAGCGGCCGTATAACTGAGGCCGGGCATATTGGAGCCTATCTCCTGCAAACGGGGGTGAACCCACACTTGCAGTTCCGTCACCGCACTGCTGATGTCCTGGCGCGCCAGAACGCCTTCCATAGCGACAGACAGGTTCTGCCCCACTCCTACCTGGAGGGAGCCGGGAAAGGTTTGCACCAATACAGGTATAGGGTTATATTTACCCCACACTACAAGCTTTGCCAGAGCCAACAGCGCATCGGCGGAGAAAAAGAACCACAACGACTGATTTTCAACGCTGGTGACGCACAGGCCGCCGTAATCCTGGAGGGTTTGCCCCACGCTGGGGTCCAAGGTTCCTTCCCAGGCCAGCCAGATGACGTACCCATCGGAAGAGACGTTAACTTCCTGGAATGAAGGTTGTTTTTCAAGCAGACTGGATATAGACGGCATGGACTTTTCCGTATTTGCAAGGAGTGAACAGGATGGACATCAATAAAACGCTTATGAAACTCAAGCAAGAGCCCGGCTTCACCGACAATGTGGGCATGATGCTTGTACACAACGGCGTGGTGCGCGGCTGGTCCCGCAAGGATCACGCCCCCGTGGGCCGAATCCGGGTCACACCGGACAGGGCGCGCATGGAGGAAATCCGCGCCGAAATGGAACAACGCCCCGGCATTTTCAAAATCGTGGTCGATGCTGCCGAAGGCGAACTGAACCCCGGAGATGATCTGCTCTTTCTCGTGGTCGCGGGTGATATCCGCGAACACGTTAAAGACACTTTTGCCGAACTGCTCGACAGAATCAAGTCCGAAGCTGTCGTCAAGCAGGAATACGCGGAATAACGCGGACTCCAAACGCCGACAAAAGCTCTATCGGCATTTTGAACAAAAGCATTATGGCGAACAGCAGGACGTCAAGTCACAGGCGGGCAGTACGCCCCCGCCGTCACGTCCGGGGGAAATGACGGGCAAGCGAGGCTGCTGACGAAGTCCGCAGTCTCGCCCATGTGGAACATGGGCGAAAGGCATGTATCCACGGCCGGCTCGCTTGCGCCTTTGTGCGGCTTCGCCGCCCAGAGGCTCCGCTCCGCGAAGCGGGGGTTGTCATCACTCCGCGGCTGAATAACATCGCTATTGCCAAAAACGCTCCACCTTGGCGGGCGGCAGGTTGCGGGGAATGAAGCGGTGCATGTCCCTCCGGAAGCCGTGCCGCGTATAGGGCGATTCTCCCAGCAAGGCATACGTGAACTGGATGACGCATCCGTGCGATCCGATCACGCTTCGCACCTGCGCAAGAATCGCCTCACGCAGAGAGGCGGGAAAATTCATCAGCGGCAGGGACGACACCACAGCCAGCACCTGATCCGATTCCGGCATATACGAAGACAACATGGCGGCATCGCCCTGCACAATGTTCAAACCCGGGAATTTTCCGCGCAGAATGCGGCAGAATTCAGCGGAGCGCTCAAGCACCAGCAGGCGGGACGGAGCAATACCGCTTGCCAGAATAGCCCTGGTCACGGAGCCGGTTCCCGCGCCGATTTCGACCACCAGCCCCTCGCCGTCCGGGATACAAGCGGCCATACAAGACGCCAGTTGCACGCCGCTGGGGCAAATGGCCCCCACAGTTCGCGGATGGCGTACAAGTTCGGCTGCAAAGCGGGGCACATTCTGCCCCCTGTGCCAGACCGCGCGCCCGTTGTGCAGAACGCGAAGACCAATCCGGCGTATGTTTCCGGGAAGCTGTACGGGAATGCCCGATTTCTTGCGGCCGCGGGGGACTTCATTCCACTTCTCGAAGCGCCCCCTGAAGCCTTCCATCACAGGGTTTAAGCGAACCAATATTCCCAAACCGCTTAACCAGCGTGTTTTCATGGAGTCTCCGAATATCGAAGTTTTTCCTGCTCTGTTGGAGCCATTCTGTGCGGGATATCTCAATCCACAGCCGCCCCATCCGCCGACTGACTCACCAGCCGACGGATACGGGGCGTACAAAAAAAGATTTCAGCGGCTCCGTTGTTTTGTCAAGCTCACTTTTCCCATTGCTCTGTAGTAGATCTGTAAGGATAGTTGAGCCTTTCCCGCCGCGCTGCGGCAGTTTTCAAACATTGAACGCTCTACGATGTCACAATGCGCGGGCAGGAGCACTTCAGCGTCTCGGCGGAAAGACGGGCTTCCATATATAATGATAGTACGGAAATGGCCCGGTCGCACACCGCAAAGGTCGGAATGTCCCGCTCCTTGAGCGCCCGGCGCAACGGCTCGAACAATTCCCCGCCATCCACGACCGCCACCAGAGGCTTGGCGCTGCCCTTCCTCACTTTGCCGAGGCGGGCCGCAATGCCCTCCGGCGCGTCCATACTGAAATTCTCGCGGGAATCGCCGGCATCACTGCCCGCCAGGGTATGCGTCACCGGTGAAAGAGGATCCAGGCCGATGACCACCGCATCAATGTTGTCATCTTCCAGCATGAGCTCAGCCATGCGGGCATGCATTTCATCATCCGCAGCGGGAGTGATATCCAGAGGGTTACTGATTGTCACCAGCCGATCCAGATGTTCGGCCGCGACAAGTTCGCTCATGGCCGCTCGCGTGGCGTCGCAAAAACGGCCCAGCGTCATGCTGTACTCATCGGCCTGGATGGAATCCGCCATGCCCACAGCCTCAAAGCCCGCCCCGCTGACCACGCCAATCCGCTTGCCCCGGATATGCGCCTTGCTGAAACTTTCCGCCAGCAAAATGAGATCCTGAAATTCAGTGAAGTTACGGGCCATGATGGCCCCGGCCTGCCGGATGCAGTTTTCACACACCATATAATCGCCGGCCAGCGACGCCGTATGGCCGCTGGTGGCGCTTTTGCCCTCCGGCGTGCGCCCAGCCTTGTAAAAAATCACCTGCTTGCCCGCGCACACGGCATCACGCACAGCCCGTGCAAAAAACAGGCCGTCCAAATCCTTGAATCCCTCAGCGTATACGGCGATGACGTCCACTTCAGAGGAGCGGCTGAAATGGCGCATCATGTCCCCAAGGGTAAGATCCGTCTGGTTCCCCATGGAGATCAGATACGCGGGCCGCATTTCCGGAGCCTGGCTGAAACGGTTGAGCAGAAAGGCTCCGCTCTGGCTGACCACGGCCACGCGGCGGGGCGTATCGTTTTTGTCCCGCGGCAGTTTGGCAGAGGGGATGAACCAGGTGTCGTAACATCCGGGGCGGGAAATAACCCCCATGCAGTTGGCCCCCAGAAACACCGGGCCGCCATCGCCGCGCCTGTGGGCGGCGGTAATACGCTCCGCCATGCGGGCGGCCATTTCCCTGCTGTCTTCCGTTTCTCCCATGCCGCCGGGGATCAGCATGACGCTGTGCGCCGCGTTTCTTTCGATGATTTCATTCACCACAGCAGGAACCCGGGGCGCGCTGATCGCCACGATGAACAGATCCAGCGGCTCAGACAGTGCCGACAGATCCGGCACGCAACGCACGCCTTCGGCATCAGAGCCGCCTTCCCGCACAATACGCACCTGTTTCGGGTCAAACCCCGAAGCCAGAATATTTTCCAGAATAATACGCCCGAAGTTCCGCCGGGTGGCGGAAACGCCCACAATTCCGATGCTGCGCGGGTGCAGCAGCCTGTCTATTGCGGCTATGGGGCGGCCCGGCGCGCTCTCTCCCGGCAGGGAGAAACGGCACATGCCGTCCAGCGGAACCATCAGATAATCGGTGAAGGTGAAAGGATTGATTTCCAGCTCATCAATCACAAAAGGAGCATCAGGATTACAGGGGGAAAAATGATTGCCCAGCCGGATAAACGATTCAAAACATTCGATGAGCTGGTCATCCGTGACGATCCGGCGCTGCCCCCGTGTAAGCCCGGCCAGCTTGCGGTAGGAAACCGTTTTGCGAAACAGTTCAAAAAACGCGTGTCCGTCCGTCATTTCCGTGAGAGAGGCCACTATGGCCTGCCCCTTGCGGAAGCGTTCGGCATACAATTCCGTATCCGTTCCCCCCAGCCCCGCGCTGATCACCATGCCGAACTCGCGGGTACGGCGCAGGCCCACAATCAGTTCGTTGCCAAAGGCCGAAGAATCCGGCGGCATGAACTGCACCTGGAGCACCCCCTGCAAATCGCCCGCCACGGCATTCCGCAGCGCCGCGCCTTCCAGCCCCCGGTATGCCGCAGGCGCGGCGTCCTGATGACGCTCGATCCATTCGGCGTAACGCTCGGGCACTTCAGACAGCATACGCCGGACAGCGGAACGGATCTTGTCCGGTGTTTTCGGCACAATGCGCACTCCGCCCACTTCCGTCTTGTGGACAATGGAAGGCGACACGATCTTGAGCACGGCCATATCTCCCGGCAGCGCCATGACCTCTTCCTCCACCGGGCGGGCGTTTTTGGGCAGAAATATGCTTTTGGGCGGAGTTTCCGACCCCGAAAGCGCCAGCAAATTGTATACCTCATACTCATACAGGAAATTGCGCCCTTCCTGGCGGGCGTTGCGAAACATTTCCGCTATGGGCTGGTATTCTATAGTCAGATCCATGAAGACTCACCTTTCTGAAGAGACATCGTGCACGTCAAATCGCTGAAAACAGATCAGCCGGCTTTTCCCGAAATTTAACGGGAAAAGCCGGCCGTCTCATCACAGCTTCCGAAGACTCTTCCCCCCAGCTAGGCCATCTGCTGAATGCCGTCCAGACGCCAGGAATTGTCGCCATGCCTGCTGCGCACAAAGTGCCACAATTCGCGCACCTGTTCCGGGTTGGCCTGCTCGGGGTCTTCACGCATCAGCACATCAAAGAACACCGAAACCCGCTGTTCGTCGCCCTCTTCACGCACTTCCACTACCGAAGCATCCACCTTGAGCACCTGAGTCACGCCAGGATTGGGATCTTCCTCGTACTGGGCGCGCAGCTCACGCAGCACAGGAGGCGTTGCAAACTGGGCAATATCGTCCAGATCCCGGCGATCCCAGGATTCCTGAAGGCGGTTGTAGGCCATTTTCGCCCCAAGCAGAAATTCCTCCTGATTAAAATCAGCGGGAATAGCCGAGGCCTGACGCATATCGTAGGTCTGCCCGGAACCGGAGACGGCATCTTTCAGGCTGTCCCACGCGGAACCGCCTGAAAAGGCCCCGGATTGGGAGTCTGTCCGATGGTAGGCGGACTCTGTTCCGTTCTGCTGGTTCGCCTTGAACCGACGGAACAGCTTAATGCCGAAATAGACCAGCAGACCGATCAAAATCAGATCCAGCAGGCCACCGCCGGCACCGGCTCCGCCCATGCCGGTACCGGTGCCGGACAACATGGAGCCGATGAAGGTTCCGGCCAGAAGCCCGCCCAACATACCGCCCCATCCGGGCCGAGCCATGGTTGCCGCACCCGCTCCGGCAGAGGGGCTGGTCTGTCGGCGGAAGGTGTTGCTTTCCTGCCGGATTGCACCGCCCGGAGCCGAAGGGGCGGGACGGCTCATGCTCGGCGAACTGCCGAAGCTGCGCCCGCCTCCGATGCGCTTGGCGTCGGCATCGGAGGGAATACTCAGAGCAAATGCCGCCATGCAGGCGACGCACAGGGTCAAAACTTTCCATTTTTTCATTAAATAATTCCTCTATGGTTGGAGCCTTCTCTCACAGGCAAGGCTACGGGCATACCGCGCCCGAATTGTGCGGACTTTTCCGCGCAGCCCGGATTCCGGAGCTATGTATTCATATCCTGAAGCAGCACTGCAAGTAAAGTATAGACAACGCTTGGTCTGTAACAAAACCGTGTTGAGGGCGTTGCGCGTGACGTGTATTTTTACTGGGCACGCGCGGCAACATCCGCTGCCGCAAAGTCAGCCCGTGTTCCACACGGGCCAGCGGCAGTCGTCAGGCGACGAAGGAGCCTTACGAATGGCGACAGCGGAGATACGGCATGTATCCACGGCCGGCTCGCTTGCGTTTTGCGCGGAAAACGCTGTGCTCGCACTCCGTGCCCCTCTCCATGCCGCATGACCATGCGG